>NZ_OZ035011.1:920000-1220000 GCF_964031165.1 Rickettsiella endosymbiont of Rhagonycha lignosa
TCTACATCAATCAGCTTTTCTGTCAAGCGGAAAAAGTGTCCTTAAATACATTATTAAAAAATAAAACCAACTACCTAAAGTTAATTTATTTTTTAATATTATTGCTTAGTATAACATTATTTAACAAAAAAATTAACCAATTATCAGCTTACTTTTCATCCAAAACATCGGTATAAAAGATTAATTTAATCACCGTGTAACCATAATAAGGTTTCTTGCAAAACTAGCAAGATGCTTCAGCATCCACCAACACTTTTGTGTTTATCAATAGTTATTTAATTCGTTAACACAACTAATCTAGCACACTCTACATAATTTAAAATTATTGTCCAAAAATTAAAATGAACATAATAAAAAATATTTTTCTTTTGAGAAAAGATCTGATTATAAAGGGATTTGAAATACCGAGATACTCCTATTCTTGTAGGTAATTTCTAGCTTTTATTTGTCCATTGCTATTAGGCACTCTAAATGATTAACTAATTCATCTGCAATTTGGTCACTTGTGGTTTGGTGAAATTTAAAAAATCCTCGATGTGTTTTTAAAATATTTTTTTTATGTTTAACTATTTCTTTAATTTCATTAAATTTAATACTATTTTCAGATTTGTTGTCATTGTCAATAATAGTTTCTGCTATGCTGGAAATTTGAGAAAGAATATCATGCTTTTTTTGGCTAAGGTCTTTAAAAAACAAACGAGTCAAACCTTTATTTAATACCTTATTTTTACTTTGCATAACTTTTAAAGCGGATGTGGCTAAAGTCGACTGTTGTTGTTTTTCTAAAACCTTCCTTGTACAGTAATCACTTGTAATGTATTCAGGTAGGTTGGGTGCTAAAGCTTCTAATAGCTCATTACGTCCCTCTGGAGTAATTTCTTCTAAAACTATTGTGAAATCGTAAGGATTTGTGATGATCTCAGATAGGTTTGGTGTTAAAGCTTTTAATAGCTCATTGCGTCCCTCTGGAGTAAGCTTTTCTAAAACCCTTATTAAATCAAAATTACTTGTTATGAGTTCCAATAGGTTTGGTGTTAAAGCTTTTAATAGCTCATTGCGTCCCTCTGGAGTAAGCTTTTCTAAAACCCTTATTAAATCAAAATTACTTGTTATGAGTTCCAATAGTTTTGGTGTTAAAGCTTTTAATAGTTTATCGCATTCCTTTGAAGTAAGCTTTTCTAAAACTCTTATTAA
The DNA here is from genome assembly GCF_964031165.1 of Rickettsiella endosymbiont of Rhagonycha lignosa. Lineage (NCBI taxonomy): Bacteria > Pseudomonadati > Pseudomonadota > Gammaproteobacteria > Legionellales > Coxiellaceae > Rickettsiella > Rickettsiella endosymbiont of Rhagonycha lignosa. The sequence goes on from NZ_OZ035011.1 coordinate 921,195, forward strand.
AACGTAAATATCTGGAATGAGTTTAGGTAGTTTTGGTATAAAAGCTTTTAATATTTCATCGCATCCCTTTGAAGTAAACCTTTCTAAAACTATTTTTAAATCGTAAGGATTTATGATGAACTCAGGTAGGTTTGGTGTTAAAGCTTTTAATAGCTCATTGCGTCCCTCTGAAGTAAGCTTTTCTAAAACAAATCTTAAATCGTAAGTATTTGTGATGAGTTCCAATAGTTTTGGTGTTAAAGCTTTTATTTTTAATAGTTTATCGCATCCCTTTGAAGTAAGCTTTTCTAAAACAAATCTTAAATCGTAAGTATTTGTGATGAGTTCCAATAGTTTTGGTGTTAAAGCTTTTATTTTTAATAGTTTATCGCATCCCTTTGGAGTAAGCTTTTCTAAAACAAATCTTAAATCGTAAGTATTTGTGATGATCTCATGTAGATTTGGTGTTAAAGCTTTTAATAGTTCATCGCCCTCCTCTGGAGTAAGTCTGTTTAAAATCGATTCTAAATCGTAAGTATTTGTGATGATCTCATGTAGATTTGGTGTTAAAGCTTTTAATAGTTCATCGCCCTCCTCTGGAGTAAGTCTGTTTAAAATCGATTCTAAATCGGAAGTATTTTTAATGAATTCAAAACGTTCTTTTAATATTTTCATAATTTGATAAAAAATTTCAAACAAGTTTAAAGATTAATTCTAATAGATAGTTAAAGGTTTTAAGTCCTAGGTGCTCACTTCTATAAAATAGCATCGTTAACTTAAAGATTTGTTAATTGTTTAAATCTAGCCGCGCACAGCAGGCAAACGCATTTTAAATTATCTTAAAAATAGAGATTAAATACTCATTGTTCATGGCATCTTTAAGCATCAACAACTTTTTAAAAAGCTTGTTGAAATTGAGTTGGGAAAAAAACATAGTAGGTGAGGCTTACAAAATTGTAATAATAATTTCTTTAACTTAAAAGGCAGCGCAAAATAAGTTTCCAGGCTCACAGCGCTTGTAATTCTTTTCTTAGGTAAACCTAAGTCATTAGGTTAAATTTAAATTGATAGCTCATATTGCCTGACCGGTGCAAAAGAACGGCGGTGGATAGGACTAGGACCCAGCTTTTTTAAAGCCTGCAAATGTTGCTGTGTGGTGTAGCCTTTATGCTGCGCTAAACCATAACCTGGATATTCCACGTCCAACATCAGCATGGTAGCATCACGATGTACTTTGGCTAAGATGGAAGCTGCGCTAATAACGGAAATTTTCTCATCGCCTCTAATAATGGCCTTAGCTGCACAGTTTAGCTTAGGACAATGCTTACCATCTACTAGCACTAAACTCGGTATTAATACTAATGCAGACACGGCACGTTGCATAGCCAGCAAACTGGCATGAAAAATATTTAAACGATCGATCTCTTCCACTTCAGCACGACCTATCGCCCATGCCTTGGCTTTTTCTTGAATTTTTTTAGCTAGATACTCGCGTTTTTTTGCAGTTAATTGTTTCGAGTCTGCTAAACCTGCAATTGATTTTTTGCTATCCAAAATAACTGCTGCTGCAAACACGGGACCCGCCAAAGGCCCTCGTCCTGCTTCGTCAACGCCCGCTATCCTTTTCGCACTTGAATTTTGGTCTGTGTTGTCGCTCAATTCGCAATCCTCATGTATGTGCATACACTCCGGTTGCTCACGACGCCTTGCCAAAAATCCAATTGCTGCGAGTATATCAATGGCTTTCCCATGATGACAAAAGCTTATGGGTTTAAAAAATTAAATCACATCTAGAAAAACATATTTTAAACGTGGGTACTTAAAATTTTTAATACTGCATCCACAGCTTGTTTACTTGCATGACAACGTAGTTGTTGATGGAGTACTAAAAATTCTTTTTCTAGTTTACTCACAATATCTGCGTTGTTCAAATAATAAAGTAGTGCTTGCGATAAATTATCAACGTTAGCTTTTTCTTGAATAAATTCGGGAACCAATAATTTTTTAGCTAATAAATTTGGTAAAGCAATATAATCGACTTTAATTAAAAGTTTTGCCATCCAATAAGAAAGTTTACTCATTCTATAAGCAACAACCATGGGTTTTTTTAATAGCATTGCTTCTAATGTCGCTGTACCTGAAGCCAACAATACGACATTGGCTGCTGCCATCACTTGGCGAGATTGACCGCGAACGAACTGTAAAGGGAGATCCGGTGTTATTTGTTTGGCCAACTGTAGAAATTGCTGTTCCCTTTCTTGATTGACCATAGCAACAACAAAAACCAGTTTAGGATTTTGTTGATAACAATCCTGCGCGGTTTTGAGAAATAATTCTCCTAAGTAATTAATTTCGTTACGTCGACTACCCGGCAGAATGGCAATGATAGCAGCAGATTCTGGTAAACCTAAAGTTTTACGGGCGGCTAAACTATCGATGGAGAATGGAATTTCATCGGCGCTAGGATGTCCGACAAACTGTACGGGGATGTCATGTTCCTCATAAAAACATTTTTCAAATGGAAAAAGACATAACATTAAGTCGACGGCTTTCGCAATTTTTTTTAATCGCCAACGACGCCATGCCCAAACACTGGGACTCACATAATGGAGGGTACGTATACCATGCTTTTTTAATTTTTTTTCTAAATCGAGATTAAATTCAGGCGCATCGACACCTATAAATACATCCGGTGGATGTGCGATAAAATATTCAGTGACTTCTCGACGACAACGCAATAGTTGCGGCAATTGCTTCAGGATTTCACCTAAACCCATAACAGACAAACGTTCCATGGGAAATAAAGAACGGACGCCTTGTTGCTGCAGTTCTGGCCCAGCAATTCCTGAAACACTAAATGGGATTTGTCTGCGTTTTAATTCCTTGCACAGATCGGCAGCCAGCAAATCGCCTGAAGCTTCGCCAACTACGATGCCAATACGAAGCGGAAGTTTAACGAATGATGCCACGTTCAGAATTTTTAAGTGCTGAAGCCATGAGTTTTACCTGGGGAGAATTGAGTTCTAAGGGCTTTAATTCTTCTAAAGCTTGTTCAACCGTTAAATTTTTACGAAAAATTAACTTGTATGCGCAGCGTAAAACACTAATCGCTTCCTCGCTAAAACCACTTCTTCTTAGGCCTTCTTTGTTCAGACCGCAAGCGCGCGCTTCATGCCCACCTTCCACCAAAATATAAGGTAATACATTTTGTCGTACCATACTTGAAGCGGCAATAAAGCTATGATCACCAATATGGCAAAATTGATGCACCGCACTGTAAGCACCCAAAATGGCATAATTTCCGATGGTAACATGACCCGCTAAAGCCACGTTATTAACAAAAATAGCATGGTCACCAATGACACAATCATGCGCAATATGAGAACCGACCATGAAAAGATTGTGGTGACCAATTTTAGTTAAGCTTTTATCTTGAGCGGTTCCACGATTAATTGTGCAATATTCGCGAATGACATTATGATCACCAATTTCTAAGTAAGTTTTTTCACCTTGATATTTTTTATCCTGCGGATCATCACCGACAGAAGAAAAAGAGTAAATTTTATTATTCGCACCCAAACGTGTGGGGCCTTTCACTACGACATGCGAACCAATAACAGTACCAGGGCCTATCTCTACATCAGGTCCAATAATACTCCAAGGCCCTATACTCACATCAGAACCTAACTTAGCAGCGGGATCTACAATAGCCAGCGCATCTATCATTTAGCACTTTCTCCCAGCGCCCATCAGCGTTGCTTCACAAGCCAGCTCGTTGTCTACTTTAGCGGTGACTTTGCATTTCCATATATTACCCTTTACCTTGATAACCTCAGCTTCTATTAACAGCTGGTCCCCCGGAACTACGGGTCGTTTAAAACGCGCATCATCAATACCTGCAAAAAGATATAAAAAACCTTCTTTATTTTCTCTATTCGCATGCAAAGCAAGAATACCTGTCGCCTGTGCCATTGTTTCTAAAATAAGTACACCTGGCATAATGGGGTTGCCAGGAAAATGACCTAAAAAATAAGGTTCATTCACAGTTACATTTTTTATAGCCACTATCGATTTTCCGGGTACTATTGAAATGACTTTGTCGATCATTAAAATAGGATAACGCTGCGGTAAATAAGATAGTATTTCTTGGATATCCATAACGTCGTTCATAGTGCTTACCTAAGTATATTTTTTCTGTTTTTACTGATTTTTAATCAGTATCGATCGATTTATTATTAACTAATGCTTCCGTTTTTTTCAATCTTTTCGCCAATTGATCCAGCTGACGAAATCGTATGCTATTTTTTTGCCATTCACGCTGGGGTTGGGTTGAATGTGTTGAAGAGTAAATTCCAGGATTACGGATAGAATGTACTACACTCGACATACCGGTAATATACACGTTATCCACAATTTCTATATGTCCGTTGATACAGACTCCACCACCAATCATACAGTTTTTACCGATATGTGTACTCCCAGCAATACCGGTGCATCCTGCAATAGCAGTATTTTCACCAATCCTAACGTTATGACCTACTTGTATTTGGTTATCTAACTTTACACCATCACCAATGATCGTATCATCCAGCGCCCCACGATCAATACTGACATTCGCTCCGATTTCAACATCATCACCGATTTGTACTTTTCCTAATTGAGGAATCTTAAGCCATTTATTATTTTCTTTGGCTAAACCAAAACCATCACTACCAATTACAGTTCCATTATGAATAATCACTCGTTCGCCTATTCGCGTATCTGCACACACACTGACATGCGACGTTAAACGTGTATTGGCACCGATGATGACATTATTGCCAATCACACACGCAGCGCCTATCACAACACCCTCATCTAAACGTGTGTTAGCGCCTATCACAACGTACGGGGCGATGCTGACACTAGGGTGAATAAAACAACCTTCACCAATGATAGCCGTTGCATGAATTCCAGGATTGAATGCTGATACTGGTTCAAATAATTTAGCAGTCTTAGCAAAAGCAAGATAAGGATCGGCGACCACTAAGGCATTATTCGGGGCATGTTTCAAACATTCTGCACGCAGAATAACCGCTGAGGCTTGCGTGGTCGTAAGATATTTTAGATAACGTTTATTATCTAAAAAAGAAATTTGTCCTGGCTGTGCATTTTGCAAAGTCATAATGCCGCTGATCGAAAAAGCCGGATCACCTTTCAGATCAGCATCGATTAAATGGGCAATTTCTTGTAATGAATATTGACGCGGCATGTCTAACTCTATTTTTTATTTCAGCCTATAGTAAAGAATTTTTCGTCATTGCGAGCACCGCAGATGCACGGCAATCTAAGTGGATGGGCCACGTCCTCGCTAACGTTCGGCCTCGCCATGACGAGTTATTTTGTGCGCAGAATATTAAGATCTTTTTAATGCATCTAATATTTGTTGCGTAATATCAAGATTATTTTTAGCATATAAAGTGCTGCCTTTTTGAATGACTAAATCATAACCTGATTGCGCAGCTACTTTACTCACCACACCATCTAGTTGCTGACTAAAATTGTGTAATGATGCACTTTGCTGCTTAGATAAATCTTTTTGAAATGAAGCTATCATGGAATTCACATTATTACGATCCGTCATGAGCTTATTTTCTAAATTATTACGCTCATCTGTTTTCATAACAGCCGCATTTTTTTGCAAATTAGAAGCTTCTTTCTGCAATTCGTTTTGTGCCTTAACAATACTATCTTGTCGACCTTTAAATTGGCGTGTTAAAGCATCATTGATTTTGGAAATCTGTGGAGCCTTTTGTAATATTACTTGCATATCAACAACCGCTAATTTTAACTCGTCGGCATGAACCGGTAAAGTCAACAGACCTGTCATTAAAGTCACGATAGATACTAAGCAAATTTTGTTCATTATCAGCTCCTTAAATAAGCTAAAATTAAAAACCTGTTCCAATATTAAATTGGAAAACTTGGGTTTGATCGCCAGGTTGAGGGTTCATAGCTTTGGCTATGCTAAAGCTCAATGTTACATTAAAAACCGGAACTCGCCAATCTACATCTATTCCCGCTGAATAGCGTAGTGGTCCTGAGCCGGTACCCCCCCTAACAACAGGCGGTGGGGGGGTCTGTCGGGTGATGCCTAACGTAGAATAAGTATTACCCGCATCGACGAAGATACTGGTTCTTAATTTATCAGATACTGGGTTCGGTACAATTAAAGCCAAACTTCCCACTGTCATCACATTACCACCCAAAAAATTGCCGTTGGTGTCTTTAGGGCCTAGCGTACTAATTTCGTAGCCTCTAACTTGGCCATCGATACCGATACCACCCGCATAATAATTGGTGAAGAAAGGCAATCCAGAAGTTGAAGCAAATCCATTACCATAACCTAAGCTTAGATGACTTTGCAGAATAAAATTATGTTTAAAGGGCAAATAACCTGTTCCTGAGTAATTCGCTTTATAATAATATAGGGGTTGACCGCCAACAGGTAAAGCAAGTTGGACACTGGCAGTTTGAAAGATTCCACTTGTAGGAAATACCAATCGATCGAAGCTATTTCGTGACCAACCCAATGTTAATAAAAATTGATTAAATTGCACACCGTGCTGTGCAACAAATTTTTGTACTTCGAGTGATTGTTGAGCAGTCGGAGGCAAATTCAGTTGTATTTTTTGTAAGCCACCTTGTATCAACAAACTATCCCCACGCTCATCAAAAGGGATAGTATAATGGAGATCACCACCATAGGTGTTGGTATTATAGGTCGTGGTATTCAAATCACTTGGTGTTGATCGTTGATAGAACAAATCATATCCGCGTTGTATGCCATCTAAGGTGTAATAAGGATTGTTATAGCTAATACTATAAACAGTTGCCGCACGGGTATTATTGAAATTTAAAGCTAACTGATTACCGGTTCCGAAAACGTTATTTTGATTCAGGGATGCACCCACTACAGGTCCGTTAGTACCATAACCTAAACTAAATAAAGCTTGTGCCGCATGTGCTTCATTGACATTAACATCGAGATCAACTTGATCGGTATATCCAGCAATAGGAACCGGTGTTAATTGTGGCTCTCCTTCAAGATAGCCGCTGAGAGCAAGTTGTCTTATAGACGTTTTCATGTCGGTTTCAGAAATCACGCTCGCTTCTTGTTGCCGTAACAAACGTCGAAATACCAAATCTTGTGTTTTTAGATTACCGGATATATTGATGTGTCGTACATAGACCCGATTACCTGGATCAACATAGAAAGTTAAAAAAACAGTTTTGTTTTCTTCATCTATTTGCGGCGCGGTATTGACGGTCGCAAATAGATAACCAAAATCGCCTAGCGCTTTTTTAATGCCCTGCTCTGCCGCTACAATTTTTTCACGCGAAAATATATGGCCCGATTGTAAAGGAACTAAAAGCCGATGTAATTTAGTTTGAGAAACAATGGCGCTTCCTGTGAATTGATAACCGCTGAGTTTGTATATCGGCCCTTCGGTAATATGGATAATAAGATAAACATGTTTTCTATCGGGAGTTAAGCTAGCTTGTGTAGAATCTACTTTAAATTTAAGATAACCCCGATCCATATAATAAGATTGTAGCGCATCTAAACTTGCAGATAATCGATCTTGACTATATTGATCACTATTAATGAAAAATGACCAAAAATGGTGTGTTCCCAGGGGTAAGGCGCCACGCAACTTTCTTTCGCTAAAAACATGATTACCGATGATTGAAATATCGGCAATTTCTACGGTAAGACCCTCTGAAATAAGAATTCGTACCGAAACGCGATTATTTGGCAACGGCGTAACGATGGGTGTTACCCGCGCAGAATATTTCCCCATATTGTCGTATTGTGTACGTAGTTGTGCAACAAAACGATCTAAAGTGGCTTTATCAAATAAGCGGCCTTGAACTAAACCAATTTTTTTTACAATTTGTTTTAGCTTATCTTTAGGAATTTCTTTATTACCGGTGATATCCACTTCACTAATGGTCGGTCTTTCCACCACTTTTATAATTAAAGTATTCGCTTGCTCTTCTAAAGTGACATCACTAAAAAATCCAGTTCCATACAGCGCATCGATAACAGCAGACGATTGATAGGACTGAAAAGACTGACCGGTTCTAACCGGTAAATAACTAAGCACGGTATCACGACTGATACCTTGTAGGCCATCAATCTGAATCCGATTGACAGTAAAAGCTTGCGCAGGCAGAGCAAGAAAAAAAATGATCGATAACGATCCTACTAAAAAAATTCTCAATAAAAGTCGCAACATAATCGTTATTTTTTAGCCAAAAAAAGAAATTACTCTTCGCATTTGAATTTTTGTCTGCGTTGTCCGTTCAATTCGTTTTCATGGTTATTGTACAGACCACCAGATTGCTGTATGGACACGGCGCTAGCCAAAAACCCCATTGCTGTGAGTATATTAAAAGTTTGCCAAAGAACTAAACTGTGCTTTTATTGCATATTCTAACGAATAACGGATTTTCTTTGCACCACTTTTGTTACTCTCGCGCTATAATGCTTTAAAATCATCTCTTTAGCAATCTCACGAGCTAAATTATCATCCTCCAAAATAACACTGAGATTAGAAACAGGTCGGGAATGAAGTTTTTCCAATACATCCTGATTGAGCTTCGCAATATCAGTAAAATAGATTTTGTCATCTAAAAACGCTTGTACAGCAATTTCATTCGCGGCATTCAAGATCGTTGTCGCTGTCCCGCCAATACGTAATGCTTGATAAGCTAAGTTTAAACAGGGATAACGTTTTTCATCAATCGCTAAAAAATCTAGACGTGCTACTTTTAATAAATTTAAAGTCGCTGCAGAGTTATTAATTCGCTCTGGAAAAGCCAAAGCATAGGAAATAGGAATACGCATATCAGGGCTGCCTAATTGCGCTAAAATTGATCCATCCAAGTATTCTACTAGGGAATGCACAATACTCTGCGGATGTAACACCACTTCAATTTGATCCAACGCTAAACCAAACAAAAAATAAGCTTCTATGACTTCAAAGCCCTTATTCATGAGCGTCGCCGAATCAACGCTAATTTTGCGTCCCATACGCCAATTCGGATGTTGACAGGCCTGCGCGGGTGTCGTTGCCTGCAATTGTGCTAGAGATTTATGGCGTAGTGCACCGCCCGATGCAGTTAAAATAATTTTTGCCAAATTTTTACAGGAATTATCACGTACAACTAGTCCATGTAAACATTGAAAAATAGCATTATGTTCACTATCTACAGGTATTAAAGTAATTTGCGCGCGTTGCGCTTCTTCTATGAATAAAGGACCTGCCATGACTAAAGCTTCTTTATTTGCAAGGAGTATTTGCTTCTTAGCTTTAATAGCAGCTAACGTTGGTAATAAACCTGCAGCGCCTACGATAGCAGCCATCACGGTATCAACTTCATCTAGACTCGCAACAAAAGCTAAGGCATCTCCGCCAAATAATACTTTCGTTTTTACAGATTCCGCGTGCAAACGTTGCTGAAGGTGTTTGCTTAGGCTTTCGCTGCCCACTACCGCATAAGTAGGCTTAAATTGTAGACATTGCTGAAATAATAAATCGATATTGTAGTGGGCTGTTAAAGCGATCACATTGAAACGCGTGGGATGTTTACTGATAACATCTAAGGTATTAACACCAATAGATCCGGTTGCACCTAAAATAGTTAAAGATTTCATGTGACTAAACCTAATAGTAATAAAGATCCTGCATACACAGGAGCGGCAGCCAGTAAACTATCTATCCTATCCAAAATTCCACCATGGCCAGGCAACAATTGGCCACTATCTTTTAAACCTCGCAGTCGTTTTAATTGACTTTCAAATAAATCACCTGCTACCGCCGCTAAACTCGTCAATAATACCAATAACCACATTTGACTCAGCGTTGGCTTCATTCCTTGGAAAAAATAGAGCATTAACATTGCCGAAAAAAAAGTAAACAATAATCCGATAATAAAACCTTCCCAGGTTTTTTTTGGACTCAAGGTCGGCGCTAAAAGATGTCGACCCCATAGACGACCACTGACATAAGCTGCTGTGTCGGATAACCAAATAATCAGTAACACAAACAGTAAATAAACTGGTGTCAGCTGCAGTTTTTGCAACGCCACCCAACATAAGCTAATGATTAACCAACCTAAGCCAGCACTGATAGCTGGACTCATCTTTGGTAATTTGGGTTGACTACGTGCCCAAATTAGATAAACACTTAGTAGCAACCAAAAAACTAAACCGCATTTCAAAATCCAGTCATAGCTTAGATAAGATAAAATGAGAAATAAAATCGCCGCTTGCACACCTACATATAAAAATCGCTGCACCAGATCCTTGCAAGCACTCAAACGTGCCCATTCCCAAGCAGCCAGTAACATGATAACCGCTGTAATCAGTTTAAAATAAAATTCTGATGTATAAAAAATTCCAATGATAACTAAAGGAATCAATATTAGTGCTGTTAAAATTCTAAGTTTAAGCATTTATTTCCGCGAGTTGCTCACTAATGCATCCAAATCGCCTTTCTCGTTGAGTATAAAACTGCAACGCTTTATTCAGCTCGTGCTCATCAAAATCAGGCCATAAGATATCAGTAAAATACAGCTCAGTGTAAGCCAACTGCCAAAGCAAAAAATTACTGATTCGATATTCACCACTGGTGCGAATCAACAGATCGACCGCTGGCAGATCCGCTAAGCTTAAATACTCAGCAAATATTTCTCGAGTTAATATTTCAGTCTCGAGCTTACCTGACTTAACTTGATTCATAATTCTCTGAGCGGCCTGAACAATATCCCACTGACCACTATAATTCACGGCAATTACCAATTGTAGACCCGTATTTTTAGCCGTTAAAGTCTGAGATTTATCGATCCATTCACGTAATGGTTGATTAAAACCTTCCAAATTACCTACCATTCTTAACTGCACGTTGTTCTTAGTTAATTTATCGATTTCGTTTTTCAATGTGTTTAGGAAAAGCGTCATTAAATAATTAACTTCTTGTTCAGGACGCTGCCAGTTTTCACTACTAAAGGCAAATAAGGTAAGCACTTCGATCTTCATTTCGCCACAAAGTTTAATTACCCTGCGAACAGCTTTCACCCCTTCTTGGTGACCTAGCATCCGCGGTAAATGACGACGTTTCGCCCAACGACCATTTCCATCCATAATGATAGCGATATGGCGGGGACGTTTTAATGCATGAACATTGTCTGGAATTGACATAGAATGGTGAGATTAAATTTGCATTAACTCTTCTTCTTTGGTCTTTGCTATCTTTTCTACTTCTGCGATATTTTGATCAGTCATTTTTTGTATCATATCCTTAGCGCGACGTTCTTCATCTTCAGTGATGAGCTTTTTCTTAATCAATTCTTTAAGTTGTTGATTGGCATCTTGACGATAGTTTCGGATGGATACACGGGCATCCTCAGCTTCTTGTTTGACTAACTTACTCATATCGCGCCGACGTTCTTCGGTTAGCATGGCTAATGGAACACGAATAACATTGCCTGCTGTTACAGGGTTTAAACCTAAATTAGATTGAATAATTGCTTTTTCGATGGAAGTAATGGACGATTTTTCCCAAGGCGTAACCAATAAGGTTCGTGCATCGGCAACAGTAATACTCGCCACATGATTCAAAGGCACTTCTTTTCCACCATATTGAGGAATACGTAATTGCTCTAATAAACTCGGATGCGCTCTGCCCGTTCGTAACTTAGCTAAGTTAATTTTTAAAGCATCCAATGCTTTTTGCATACCTTGTTCAGTTGTTAGTTTTATCGGTCCTATCATACTAAATTCCTCTTACTCACTAATGTACCTTTACTTTTGCCTTGTAGAATATCAACTAATGCATTTTTGCATTTAATATTAAAGACAAGTATGGGTAAATCATGATCGCGACATTGTGTAAATGCACCTAAATCCATGATACCGAGCTCTTGTTCCAAAGCTTTTTCATAGCTCACCTGAGAATATAACACAGCTTTTGGATCTTTTTTGGGATCGGCATTGTATATACCATCAACATGTGTTGCTTTAAGCAATAATTCAGCACCAATCTCTACGCCACGTAAACTCGCGGCAGAATCTGTACTGACTAAAGGATTTCCTGTACCGCCCGCGAAGATAACGATGTATCCTTTTTCTAGATAACGTATCGCCTTGTAACGTTCAAACAGAGGGGCGAAACCACCGATAGGAATTGCTGACATAATTTTGGCTATTTTTTTGTGTTGCTCAAGGGAATCGCGCAATGCCAATGCATTGATCACAGTACCCAACATCCCCATTTGATCACCGGTAATTCTATCAATACCACTACGTGCTAATACTTCGCCACGAAAAATATTACCCCCACCAATTACGATACCTATTTGCACGCCTAAATCCGCTGCAGCAACAATGTCAGATACTATACGGTCAAGCTCTATGGGATCCAGCATTTGCGAGGATTCTCCATGGAGCGCTTCCCCACTGAGCTTAAGCAAAACACGTCGATACTTTAATGGATGTGCCATCATAAAATAACAAGTTTAAAGAGAAGGAATAATAACCTATGCAGCGTGCTGATTCTAGAGTTTATTGATAATTGGCCAAATTTAAATGGGAGTATTCTAGAGTGCAAAGCGGTGGTGCATTTGCCTAGTTAAATAACCCGCTAAGTTTTCCGCAGAGTTAATGATGTCAACACGATGTTCAAGTCTAGCAAGGCTATCTTGTATCTCATCCAGGTGCAATTTATCTGCCATTGCAGCATGAATATTTTCTTTTTTTGCTAAGATATCCCAAAGTTTTTCTAGCCAAGTTTTTACCATTCTTTCTTTTACAGGCGGATAATTTTTTTTCATCTCAGGCCAATGAAAATGCCAATTCAAATCAAAATATCCTTTTAATACAGCCCTTAGCAGTTCTAAATTTTTCGCAATCAACGCATGATGATTCCCTTTTAAAGGTAAAGTTGATATTAAGTTAGCGGATAATTGGATTTGTTCTCTGTCGGGCTGATTGATAATTCTCGCTAAACTTTCCATTAATTGGGGCGTACATTCTTTTATAGATCTTATTTTATCGTCCATTGGATCCATCAATAAACCACTTACCCACGTTTCAGGTTTCTCCCCACCCACTTTATCCAAAATAATAAAACTGTGACCTCGCGTGTTTTTTAAGCTTTCAGTCGGTTGCCATTCTAAGTTCTCAGCGTGTACCCACGTTAAATAAGCTTTTTTACCATTAACAAGCAACTGATCAAATGCCAACGCCACCTGCTCATAACAACGACCGACTTGCAGCACTTCCGCTAGAGCGCTATGTATGATTCGAATAATAAGTAAACGCATAGTAAAATCGAGCGGAATTTCTGCAAGCTCATTTTCTATGGTACAAAGCAGATCTTGTAGTACTTCAATACGATAATAATCCGCTTGCTTTTTTTTCCATAGTGATGAGCTGCTTGCTTGCTGATGAGGAAATTTTTCTTGCTTCCAATCCGGTGCACCATAAATTAACGTTTGTTTAACATACACATTGATCTCAGATAAATCTTTTACCGTAAAGGATTCATTGGCGTTATTTTCGGTATTCAGTATAAAACCATAGTTTTTCTTAAGTAAGTACTTTTGACGCAATACCGATGCTTGTAGCAAATTCTTTTCTGCTAGCAACAATTCTTGCCAAAGTTTGGCAGTTGATTGCTGATTAATTAGATCGACCGCTTTTTTATCCGCAGCATTGAACGCATAAAAATCTATTTGCGGCTGTTTAAAAAGAAACTTTAGGATTTCATTATCACCCTTTTCGGAGACTAAGTGCAACGCGGTATTATCTTTTGCATCCCGGCTATTTAATGTATAAGCATCGCAATACTTTTGCACATCCAGCAGATTTCCTTGTGCAACAGCCACTCGAAAACGGATGGCTTTTCTTATTTGTTCTTGAGAAATAATATTATTAATATTATTGTTAGGCATCATTTAATTCCTTTTTTTCTCTGTAAAATAACCAATGCGTGTAAAAATTAAAGCATTTTTTTTTAGTAACTATCAAGCGATTTTAATTACAGAATAATAAAAAAAGAATGAATAATTAATTTAAAGCGGATACCAAACACTGACTTTAGAAGTCAGTGTTTGTCAATTAGGAGTTTAAGAAGAGCCTTTAACTTGTGCCATCACTGCTTCAGCGAAATCTTCAGTGGGTTTTTCTATCCCTTCACCGACGGCAAATCGTACAAAACTTATGATCTCTGCTCCTGCGCTTTTTAATAACTGCCCGACACGCACGTTCGGATCTTTTACAAATGCTTGACCTAATAAACTCATTTCATCACGGAATTTATTCAGTCGTCCTTCTACCATCTTATCGATAACGGCTTGTGGCTTACCCGTGCCTTGCGATTGCGCCATAATAATTTCTCGTTCTTTGGCCAGAATTTGTTCTGCAATATCATCAGCCGAAATAACAACTGGATTATTAGCAATAATGTGTAAGGCTAAATCTTTAGCGAGTTGTTCATCGCCATTTTTTAATTGCACGATAGCGCCGATACGGCCCATATGCACATAAGATCCAAGAAGGGTATCGGTTTGTTCACCAACGAGCTGTAACCGTCTTATTTGAATATTTTCACCTAGCTTAGCAACGAGTGCTTCACGGGTTTTTTCTACTGTTTCGCTGGTATCCGCAAACGTAAAGGCTAACAGTGACTCAAGATTAGTTATCTGATGATCCAGTGCGCATTGTGCAGTTTTATCGGCAAATTGCTTGAAATTTTCATCGCGAGCAACAAAATCCGTCTCGCAATTCACTTCTAAAATAATTGCAGGGCCTGTCACCGCTTTAGATTTAATAATTATTAAACCTTCAGCGGCAATACGTCCTGATTTCTTTTCAGCTTGAATTTGACCTGATTTACGCATTGCTTCAGCCGCTGCATCCAGATCGCCCCCTACGGACTCTAAAGCTTTTTTACAATCCATCATGCCAGCGCCGGTTCGAGTACGTAAAGCCTGAACCATAGCGGCCGTTATTATTGTTGGCGTCATGTGCTTATTCCTCTTTCCCTTGCGTAGAGTGAGTCGATTCCACTGCAGGTTCTTGAGCTTCAGCTTTTTCTGCTTCAGTGCGTGTTAAGTCGCTTGGTTTTTTTGCAGCCGCGCGTGCTTCTAAAATAGTATCCGCAACCATCTGCGTATACAGTGTAATCGCACGTGCTGCATCATCATTACCTGGAATGATATAATCAATACCTTCGGGTGAATGATTGGTATCAATAATACTGATAACCGGTATCTTTAGCTTTTGTGCTTCACAAATAGCAATATGCTCATAGCCTCTATCAATCACAAATAAGGCGTCCGGCAAACCACTCATATCTTTAATACCGCCTAAACCTCGTTCCAATTTATCCATTTGTCGCTGTAAATTCAGCGCTTCCTTTTTAGTCAATTGGTTAAAGCTACCATCTTGGCTTTGCGCTTCTAATTCTTTAAGTCGTTTAATGGACTGACGGATGGTACGATAATTCGTTAATAACCCACCTAACCAACGATGGTTAACATAAGGCATACCGCAGCGTAATGCTTGTTCTTTAACTAAATCCTGTGCGGCACGCTTTGTTCCGACAAATAAGATTTTACTACCCGGCCGAGCTGCTATTTTCGCAATATAATTGAGCGCTTCGGTAATATATTCTCGGGTTTTTTCTAGATCGATGATGCTAATTCCATTACGCACACCGTAGATATAAGGCGCCATTTTTGGCTCGCGAAAACACGTACGATGACCAAAATGCACACCTGCTTCAAATAACTGTCTTAATGTTGCTGTTGCTGACACTATATAATCTCCAATTGGGTTAAACCTCCACCTAGTATTATTTGAAGACTATCTTTAAAATATAGCCACCCTCAAATAACGCTTAAATAAATAGGTGTGTGAAATAACGCTTTTCAGCGCGGTGTTTTATACCATAGAATGGCTCGTTGCATCAACATCAAGCCCGACGTACTGGGTCTTTATACTCATAGCAATGGGATTTTTGACAAGGCGGCGCGAGAGTGAAACAACCGGAATATACTCAAGATACATGAAGATCGCGAATTGAGCGCCAACACCGACAAAAATTCAAGTGCGAAGAGTTTCATCAGAAGGAGGAAATCCATGCCCTATGTATTAATACTTTATTACAGCCGTTATGGTGCGGTAGCCAAAATGGCCCAACAAGTCGCAAGAGGCATAGAGTCTATCGCCGATGTGGAAGTAAGAATTCGTACCGTCCCCAATATTTCAACGGTATCTGAAGCCGTGGAAGAGAAAGTCCCATCCGCTGGCCCTCCTTACGCCACACACGAAGATGTTCGCGACGCTATTGGTATCGCCTTAGGTAGCCCGACACGTTTTGGCAACATGGCGGCGCCTTTAAAGCATTTTATCGATAGCCTAAGTGGTCTATGGTTTTCAGGCGAGCTCGTTGATAAGCCGGTTGGCTTTTTTTCTTCGACCTCTAGTCTACATGGCGGCCAAGAAACCACGCTACTGAGTATGATGCTACCCATGATTCATCTCGGCATGATTGTCGTTGGCGTCCCCTATACAGAATCCGATTTAAGTACCACGCAAACGGGCGGTACGCCTTATGGGCCCACGCATATGGCAGGGAAGGAAAGCAAAAATCCGCTAAGCGACGAAGAAAAACGTCTTTGTCTCGCCTTGGGTAAACGTCTAGCGCGCATTGCTTTGAAATTACATTAAGCTTGGAACGCTCAACTAAGTTTTAAAGATTTAAAATCGTTTTAACTAATGGAATCGTGAGTTTACGTTGTAAACGTAAACTTGCTTTATCAAGTTGAGTCAACGCAGAAAAAAGCGCTTGCGAATCGCGCGGAAGACGAAGTAATAAAAATTGTCCGACTTCCTCGGAAAGTTCCAAACCTCTTGAATCAGCGCGCTGTTGTAATGCAATGAGTCTTTCAGCGTCATTTAATTCGCGCACTTGAAATAAAACACCACTAGAGAGACGTGAAGCTAAATCAGGTAAGAATAAATTTAATTGATTAGGAACATTTTTGGCTGCAATAAGTAAATAGCGCGCCTGTTCTTGTAAACGATTATAGAAATGAAATAATGACTCTTGCCAAATACTATCTTCAACAACACTTTCAAGTTCATCGATACAAACCATATCCACTGATTCTAAACCGCGCAATATCTCGCTGCTATTATTTTTTTTTAATATATTTAAAGGTAAATACGCGACAGAAAAACCTTGCTGTTGCGCCTCATGACAGCAAGCTTGCAATAAATGCGTACAGCCGGCACCGGGGTTGCCCCAAATATAAATATAGGACTCACCTATTTTTCGAGAAAAATGTCGTAAGCTATTTAATAAAATAGCATTTTGACCGATATAAAAATTTTCAAAACAGCATGCATCAGGGGGTTGAATCGGTAAAATTAATTGTGTCAACATTATACTCCAAATCGAATTCTAGACTCGATTTCATTGTTAAACACGAGTCTACGGTCCTCATTTACTCGTGTAAACTCCGGTCCTCGACTATTGTTCGCCGCGAACTCAAGCCTATAACTCGATTTGGACAGAGCACCACTCAACTTATTTAAGACCAACCTTGCTTTTGATTCTTAGCCGTTAATTTTTTACCCGCTAACTTTAAATAATAAGTCGCTTGCCAAAACCACATCCACGTATATTGGATAAAACTTAATAAAGTGGTAACAAAGACCGCTTCTATAATACGTGGAATCAATTCGGCAGGGATATCAAAAAAAGCTAATTTAATAATGAGTAAACTCACTAATACCAATTGAAAAAAAGTATTTAACTTACTAATCCAAACCGGTTTGTAATCTAAAGGGCCAACCCAATAACGATAAAGTAAAGCACCCCCCATAATCCAGATATCGCGACCTATCACCATAATGGTTAACCAACAGGGAATTTGTTGCAGATAAGCCAGTACAACAAAACTACCCATGAGTAACAGTTTATCGGCCAAAGGATCCAATAAAGCACCCAACGGAGTCGTCCAATCAAAAAAACGCGCTAACAAACCGTCTAAGCCATCACTCAAACCCGCTATCACAAACAAATAAAAAGCTAGGGGATAGCACTTTGTCAATAAGGCCCATAAAATAGGGCCTATTAGGATAAAACGAATGCAGGTAATCAAATTAGGTAGATGACGTAGTTGTAATTGCATCATTTTTTTGGCTTAATCAAACTAATCATAGGTGATCCATGCTGAAACCAGAACTCATTAACCAACTCATACTAAAGTTCCCTCAACTTCAAGCAGCTACTGTTAAGAAAAGTGTGGAGCACTTAATCCAACTGTTGGAACAAACATTATATCAGGGTCGCCGCATAGAAATACGTGGTTTTGGAAGTTTTTCACCTCATTATAATGCAGCACGTTCTGCTTTTAACCCAAAAACCGGTGAACACTTTTTAGCTCCTGAAAAGTATCGTATCCATTTTAAAATGGGTAAAACACTCAAATATTGTGTTAACAAGCCTACTCTGCAGACTGAAATAAATTCATCTGATTAATGCTCGATTTGTCCCAAAAAATCTCCAAGAGCATAACATAATGCTTGTGTCCCGACACGCTGTAAAGCCGAAATTTCAAATATCGGCACCTGTGCAGGAACTTGGGTCTTTATCGATTGAACAAACTCCTGTAACTCCTCACTAGAGAGTAAATCTATTTTATTTAATACTAACCACCTGGGTTTTGCGGCTAATTCAGGACTGTATTTTATCAGTTCATTTTCAATCAAGGTCATATTTTTTAATGGATCGCTGCCATCTACGGGTCGGATATCCAATATATGTAGTAATAAACGCGTACGATCCAGATGCTTAAGAAAATTTATGCCTAAACCTAAACCTTCAGCAGCACCCGTAATCAACCCGGGAACATCCGCCATCACAAAGCTACGTCCTGCTTCCAATCGCACCACACCTAAATGTGGCTGCAAGGTAGTAAATGGATAATCCGCTACTTTAGGCGTCGCTGCCGATACTGAACGTATCAGACTGGATTTGCCGGCGTTGGGTAACCCTACCAATCCTACGTCAGCCAATAATTTTAAAGAAAGTTTTAAGCGACGCGTTTCGCCGGGATGACCCGGTGTAAATTGACGCGGACTACGATTGGTACTGCTTTTAAATCGCGCATTACCTAAACCATGCCAACCGCCTTTTGCGACACACTGCATTTGCTCTTTGCTGGTTAGATCGCCTATCAACTCTTGCGTATCCGCATCAAAGATTTCGGTGCCGATAGGCACATCTAAAATAAGATCAGCACCCTTTTTGCCTGCGCAATCACTGCCTTTGCCATTTTCGCCACGTGCCGCTTTATAAAGACGGTTATAATGAAAATCAATCAGTGTATTTAGATTGGTATTGGCTTGTAAATAGACGCTGCCCCCATCGCCCCCATCGCCCCCATCCGGGCCGCCTAAGGGGATAAATTTTTCGCGACGAAAACTAACGCAGCCTGCTCCGCCCTTTCCTGCTTCTACTAGTATCTCAACTTCATCTAAAAATTTCATAAAAAACCCCGCTGAGCGGGGTAACCATTAAAAACTATTAAAAAACGATTTTATTTTAAGCGTGTTCAGCTGATTCGGTTAATGCAGGGACCACATTCACATAACATCTGAGTTTAGCTCCTTTACGAGCAAACTTAACCACGCCCTGCACTAAAGCATATAAGGTGTGGTCCTTGCCAATACCGACATTATTACCTGGATGATAATGTGTACCGCGTTGACGGATAATAATATTGCCTGCTTTAACCGCTTCACCACCGAAGTGTTTTACACCTAAACGTTTTGAGTGTGAATCGCGACCATTGCGGGTACTACCACCCGCTTTCTTGTGTGCCATGGTGAAATACCCCTATAAAATCTCGGTAATTTGAACCGCTGTATAATGCTGCCGATGACCCATCTGTTTTCTATGATGTTTACGACGTCGAAACTTAATAATGGTAATTTTATCACCACGACCGTGCTCTACTACACGCGCTTTAACTTTTGAATCCGTTAAAAGAGGTGCTCCCACTTTAATATCGGTTTCGCTAGCCAACAGTAATACTGGAAATTCAACAATAGAGTTAACCTCTGCCGTTAGCTTTTCTAGCTTAATCACTTCGTCTTTAGCGACTTTATATTGTTTTCCACCAGTGGAAATAACTGCGTACATTATACTCTCCAATGAAACTTACCTGTAGGATCTAGTTACAAAATTCTTTTATGATGCTGGCTCCCCGAACAGGACTCGAACCTGTGACCCAATGATTAACAGTCATTTGCTCTACCAGCTGAGCTATCGGGGAATTAAGCCGTTAAGGCCGCTTATAGTAATAGCAGAGGTAGCACGGGTCAAGAGCTGAAATAAATTTATTTATGCCATTTTAGCATTTTAGTTACACTTTATTTTTGTTGATATAACCTGTGCGCCCGCACCCGATCGATTGGTTTATTGTGCAGTATCTCTAAAAAATAGCCTAGCTGCCAACATTGCGTATTGTGTGCTTGTCGGCTAGAGGTCTGATCCCACGGGGGATACACCCGCAACGCGCGTTTGCCTCCTTGACCGGCTATGGAAAGAATACCTTGCTGAACTAACACTGGTTTTGGCATAACAAATTGACCAAAAAACTCACCGCGACGTGTGCTAATAACTAAAATATCAAAAGGATCTAATGCATCATAGGGTTGAATAGGATGTTTCCCTACCCTTTTATATAGCGTAACAAATTGACCTATTTTAGTCGGCGTGATTTTGGCAACGCGAAACTTTACCCGCCGCTCCTGCAAAGTAAACTGATAAGCGCCATATTCGGCATTAGCAACTTCCACCTTGGGTGTAGAACAGTAAAAATTAAGCGCTTTATAAATCAAATCTTTAGTGGTTAAAAGGTCAGGATGTAAAGTCTTCTTCAAGAAATCCTCTGTCTTTGCAGCTTGGGAGTTAGCATTTTGTTCAAATTTTATGGATGCATGCCACCTAGCATAGCAAACTTATATAATAACTACACAAATAATATATAAACCGAAAGACCGCAAGTGGCTGACTGTTAATCAAGCACTCAGTGGTCTTTGCTAAGATTAAATCTCTATTAAAACAATAGCTTAGCGACTAAAAACACTGTTGGAAAAAATCTTGACGCGAATTTTGCGCGTCAAGACTTTTTATAGTGTCATGACCGACCTATCTTCATTGCAAGCGCATAGCATACGGCAACCTAGGAAAGACACTAATAACACTATAAAAACTAGAATCTTCTTTTGCGTTACATGTAACAATAATCTATACTATGACTCTATTCAAGCGAGGAATACTCATGAGGGCCATAGCAAATTTGCGTGTACAAAAGCATCGAGCCAACTTACGTAAAAAGGGTTTAAAGCCAATACAAATTTGGGTTCCAGATACGCATAGAAAAGGATTTGCGGCTGAATGCAAAAGGCAATCTTTGCTAGTAAAGCAGTTTGAACAGGAACAAGAAACGACTGATTTTATCCTGCATACTGCTGACCTAAGGGGATGGGAATGGGAAGAATAAAAAGGGGTAATATAGTCAGCATTGCACTTGCTGGGGATTATGGAAAACCACGTCCCGGGTTAATCATCCAATCAGATTTTTTCCTAAGCACCCATTCTGTCACTATTCTTCCCATGACCAGCCATTTACTCGATGCACCTCTTTTTAGAATTCTAGTAGAACCTACACGCAGTAATGGATTAAAGATAGCTTCAAATATTATGATAGATAAAGCTTACACCACACCTCGTGAAAAAATTGGAAAAATAATGGGTCATCTCGATGCACAGACTCTACTGACGGTGGAAAGAGCATTAGCTGTATTCTTAGGTATTGCAAAATAAATTGAAGCCTAATGCCTAATTACCAAAAGAATTCGCTAGAGTTTCTTATCTTATAGATGGAAAATTGGGCTGTCTAGTTAGATGTTGCCTATTCGTATTATATAAATCAATGGTAGCCTCCTCCGAAGCTATTAAATAGTCCTATTTATTTCTAAATTGAGATCAATAGAATTATCGCCACCAGGCAAGGTGTATTCAAGGTTACGATTTTTATAGAAGTATACTTTCCCTGAATTCACTTTTATGCGTAATTTAGCAAATTGACTGTTTGTACCCTGCCTGCTTCACACAAATATATTTTTTTGTGTCTGGATTTTTTTATACAAAAATTATTATAAAGCCTTTTAATCAATTCAGAAATTACATAATAAGTTCTTTACTGAGACGAGTGAATCTCACGAAAAATTTCGGCCATCGTGTCCCCGAAATTGGTTAGCATCACGCGACTATCGTTGGGCCCCGCGACCGTCCTGCGTCCGACACGCACTCATCCCTAACGGGATTAATGCCCGCGTCTCCCACAATGACTTTAGCACGATGCGTTTCCTGCTTCGCCCGTCAACGCGCACTTATCGCAGGCTCCTCGCTCCGACTTCGTTCTCTCCCTGTCTCGTCGCTAGAAACAAAAAAATTCTAAACCTGTCCGTTTCGTTAGGTAAATTGAAAATTTTTACTTCTAGTGAAGAGAAGAACTGTAAAAAGAAATTTGAAAAATTTTATTATTCACAATAAATAGTGGCCTCTTTTGGAGAGCCGATATTATTCTATTTCATCCAGTCTTGGTTTATTAACAAGCAACTGGGCTACCATTTAACATGCAGACATTAGTACCAGTCAGTGTTATAGGCCCACCTACTGCAGAGCTTATCAAGGAAGAAGGACTACCGGAAACATCTATATCTACTCCATTTAAAGTAATTGTGGCAGTGCCGCTAGTAGCTAATCCGATAGCTTGGTCTGCATTATCAGTAGCTACAATCAGGTTTACATCGCTACCGGTAACCAGAGCATTAGATGCATTTATTCCAATGAGCGATCCAGTGCCATTTATATTAACTAAACTTGTGTTAATTAAAACGTTACCTCCTCCAGAAGCGTTAATCCCATTAGAATTGCCTCCAGCGGTAACGTTAATTTGCGTTCCATCCACGGTGACATTGCTGGTACTGCCTGTAGCTGTCAAAAGCCCATAGACTACAGTTTGACCTGCTGCATTAACCGTAATTGTACTACCTATTAAGCCAATGGTTCCGCTTCCTGAGACGTTAAATCCTTGAGCATTGCCACCACCATTTACCATAATTTGAGTTCCGTTGATAGTCATATTACCTGTACTATTCGTAGTAGCTAAAAGCCCTTGAGCTCCAGTTTGGCCAGCTGCATTCAGTGTAATTGAATCGCCAATTAAATTAATGAGTCCACTTCCTGCAAAGCTAGCTCCCCGAGAATTATCACCGCCAAAAACAGTGATGTTAGTTCCATCAAGAGTGATATTACTACCACTCCCTACGGTGCTTGCAAATCCTATCGCCAAGTTTTGTCCGGTTGCATTCACAGTAATTGAATTAGCGCCGTTAAAGTCTACAAAACCGCTACCTGCAGCATCCAAATAACCAATTGAAGTGTCTCCACCAGTCACATTAATTGCACTTCCACCGCTGACTGTGACATCCCCAGTTCCCTGGCCGAATACCCCTCTAGGGTTGGCTCCACCTGTTACATTAATTTGACTTCCATCGAATATTAAGGGACTAGAACTGGCTGAAAGCGTATGAATTCCTCCGACAGAAGCCTGACCCGCTGCATTCATCGTCAATACATTACCACTTATAAAGTTAACGGGACCACTACCTGCGATTTGGCAAACAAATGAATTACTTCCACCGGTCACATTAAATGTACTTCCATTGACCATGAAAGTGCCATTTCCTGAGGTATCACAGCCAAGGAAATCAGTGCCTCCAGTTAAGTTAAACGTACTGGTATCTATTGTAATGTTTCCATTCCCTTGGGATGAAAATCCAAAAGAATTATTTCCTCCGGTAAAGGTAAGCCTGCTACCAAGGAAATTGACATTCCGATTGCCTATAATTTCTAATCCAAAAGAATCATCATCACCTGTCACGTTAAAAACACTACCATTAATAATATTTAGATTGCCGGTTCCTTCACTCGTGAGTCCTATTACATCATTTGCACCTGTTACATTAACAAAACTACCATCGAAGGTAATATCGCCACTTGCACCCGCTGCATCCCCAAATCCTGCAGCCATATCTTGACCGGTTGCATCCACATTAATTGAACTGCCTCCACTGAAGTTAACAGGTGCAGTACCTTGATGAATATAACCCGCTGATCCAGGAGCACTTGTATTAATATTAATTGAACTACCTCCATTAAAATTGACAGCACCACTACCTTGATCAAAATAACCCACCGAGTTGCTACCACTCGTATTCAGATTAATTGAGCTTGCTCCACTGAAAGTAACCGTGCCTGCTCCTCCGGTTAGTAAGCCAAATGAGTTATTGTCTCCAGTCACATTTATCGAGCTTGCATCACTGAGTACGAAATCTCCTCCTCCATTAGAATTCACCCCAAATGTACTATCTCCTCCCGTTACGTTAACTGAGCTTCCATTCGTTAGATTGAGAGAGCCACTACTCGTTGAATTAATACCTATTGAGTTAGCCCCGCCATTAACATTGATCATGCTTGCATTCGTAGTCAAGCTAGCAGAATTTGAGGCATCCACCCCATGAGAAGAAGCGAAAACCATACTATTGTTTAAATTAGCTTGTGTATTACCTGATAAATCTAAGCCGACAGCGAAAGGAGTCGCTATACTTCCAATCTGGCTGCCATTAATCAAAACATTACTTCCTGAAGCAGTGACGCCTGCTCCGGTTGCCGTACTTGTCGTCGGTGCAAGAATAATATTATTTAAGCTATTGTTACCTTCCAGAATAAATCCCCCTGCAAAGGTAGAAGGCGGGGTTGCCGGATAAGAGTTAATGCTTTGTCCTGTTCTGATCGTGACCGGGCTGGTTCCTCCAACCACATCTAAAGCCGAATAAGTCCCTCCCTCAAAGAAGATCATCGTGTTTGGAAGTAAGGTTTCTAAGCTGGCTGTACCTTGATTGGTGAGATCCGTTGGACCACAAGGATTAGCAAAAGTACAATTAGCCATTGTCAACCCCATCCCACCATTATTAGGTGTTCCTGTTTGACTAAAAAAAGCAATATCACTCAAACTAACAGGAACTATCTGGCCGATTAATTGTGTCTTATTTTGACTAGGTATTGCCGAACCACGTCCTAGTTCAGCTAAATAGCGTTCGACTGGATCAGTGATTCGTTCTTCGACATTGGGATCACTACGATGTACATGCATACCACCGAACTCGACGCCTAAGCCTAAAGCACCCACACTGCGCCGTAAGTTATCGTACGTATAACTAGCAAAAACTTTGATGTTTTGATCCATCCAATATTCTAAACCAACAGCACCGCCTAAAACATTATTTGTTGTTGATGGACTAAAGAAATAGCTGCCTACATAAGCTTTCAAAGGAGTTCTAGGAAAAAGTTGATAGCCCAATTTCACATCGACACCATCACCTGCGTGTTGGGTTACATCAAATAGGTTAAAAAATTCAGAATGCCCACTAAACTCATCAAATGTTAGAAAATTTGAAACATTTTTATTGCGATCACCCATCACGAAATACCCATTAAGATGCGCATCCCAACGAGAGCCTAAGGCTTCTATCCCAGGATTAACAACCCAGATACGTGCATTATTAGCAATTCGACTGTAACCCCCAAAAAGATAGCCCCCTAATATTGCCGAACTATTTCTAAGCCATCGATACCCTAGGCCCAAATCTGCATATCCTTGTGAATCACTTCCATAAGCTAATGCTGGATCAATATAAAAGTTATGCCAAGCGTCTCCTTTTAACGGTAACATTAAATCCGCCTGACCCACGAGATAGTCAGTACTAGCATAACCCTCTGCCGAAAAACGCGCAGGTAACGAAGGAGATGCTTTTGCTGTTGTGCTTATAAAACAGAAGCTAGTAGTAAGAATAACTAATAAAGAGTTGACTATCCCTTTCATCTATTTTCCTTCGTTGTATAAAGATACAAATAGTTGCTATAGAATTAAGCAATCTTCCTGCGTCTATTATTTAAAGATTTAATACTAATAAGAATAAAAAACTTTTAAAGATAATAGTATCTAAATAAGTGTTGTCAAATTAATCTCTCATGTTACGCAGAGGCCAGAACAAACTGTAATTCCTTGAATATAATTTGATAGCTTTTAAAAGTAATTTGTGCTTGGGGAAAGTAATTTATACAAGTTTTAACTTTTACAGTTAGAAAATTAAGTTATGGAGTTATTGCAAGCAAGAAGATAGGAAAACTAGAATGTGCTATATATTCAAATGTTATTTTACTGGAGAGTTGTATAACATTAGATAGTAATATGAGACAGATTATTAATTTCTATCTCGGATTACCCGCTTTTAATTAATAGGAAATTTATCTAATGAGCAACGGTTCCATACTCTCTCTAAATATAGCTGATCTGATTAAAAAAGCGAAGCAGGAAGCAAAAAATACCACCGCTGAATCAGAAGGAAAAGAGGAAACCGATAAAACTGATTCCGTTAGTATCTATCCCGATTTAGAAGGATATATAAAAGATCAGGCCGATAATCTTTACGAAAAATGGCCGAAAGAAGTCGAAAAATTAGAAAAGGACTCCGAATCACTATCTAAAAAAATTGAAACGTTGGTTAATAAGGATGATAAAAATAATCCAAACCGTAAAGGAGATCAGCACTCCGTCCAAGTCTATTTAGAAGATTTCCTTCGACTATGTGCTAAGAGCACGTTATCCATAATGGCAGAGGAAACGAAAGTAAAGGTGAAAGAAGCAGAAGAAGAAAAATTGGAAAAAAAACCGAAAGTAGCTTATTCATTTGCGCAAGGCGAAACATGGCAAGCACCAGAAGATTGGGAACTGCATCATCAATACATTCTAGAAATCTTCAATCCGGAAATTACAGTGTATGGGCCTGAAAAGCCAGAAAAAGATCTAAAGCCCGGAGAAAAAATAGTGGCTGATCCAGAAGAACTTGGGCCGAAGCCAGATAGTGTGATTGGTTTTCTGGGTCAGGTTGGCTTCCAACTAAAAAGAGCAGGACACTGGCTTCTTTATCAACAATGGCCAGATACACCCAAGAAAACTGTCCGTCTGTCAGAACAAGCACCTAAATTAAATGGGATAGACGTTGAAGATGCACCCACAAAAAATATTCCTGACGAAGCAGCCACTAAATCGTTAAACCTAGAAAGCAAGAAAGTAATCAAGTTAATGGCCGATGACGTATATGGCGGAGCGCGTGGAGCGCTACAATCCGATCAAATAATCGAACTATATGATCGGGCCCATAAAGCGAAGCATCGAGATTCCAATACCATGAATTTTTTATACCCTTATACCGATTATGAACGCAAGTCCCCACTGCTGCATAAAGTGGTGCCGAGTAATGCGCCCGAACCCAGAGTAGTGCCGGCGTTAATTGGCGGAGCAATAGGAACCTTCGCAGGACAGGTCGTTAGCGGCGCATTACAAGCGTCAGTTCGTTTTGGATTAGAACTTTACCCAGCAGTCGTTTTCTTAGTTCCTCAAAAGTGTCAGACCTCCCCCAGCTCTTGACGGTCTGGAGTATCACTAACGAGCAAGTATAGTGGACCCCAAAAACTGGACCACTAAAAGAGAGGTATAATTTCCTTCACATTAGGGGGAAAAATGAGTGGTATCCAAAAGCGTTATAGCGCACAAGAAAAAACTAAAATAGTATTGGAAATATTGAAGGGTGAACTTACGCAAAGCCAAATTACGGCTAAGTACGGAGTGCATAGTACGCAACTGTACAACTGGAAAAAACAAGCGTTGGAAGGCATCATTTGCAGTTTTTCCGATCAATCTAAGAAACAGTCTCAGGACCAAAACCAATTAGTAGAAGAGCTGTATAAACAGATAGGCCAGTTAAAAGTAGAACTTGACTGGTTGAAAAAAAAATCAGAATTATTCCGGTGATTGGCGTAACCTGATTGATTTTGACGGAAAATTAAGCCTACGGCATCAATGCCAATTACTCGGTAAAAATCGTTCAAGCCTCTATTACAAACCAATAGAGGTAGACATAGAAACACTGTTATTAATGCATTTAATCGATGAGGAATACACCAGGCACCCTTTTTATGGTTCACGACGAATGAGGGCTTACTTGCAAGAGTTGGGGCATATAGTCAATCGTAAACGTATTCAGGTTTGATATCGATTGATGGGTCTAGAGGCGCTTTACCCAAAGCCCCATTTAAGTCGAGCAGCCGCTGATTTTAAAAAGTATCCGTATTTGCTGCGTGGAGTTACCATTAATCATTGTAACCAGGTATGGAGCACAGACTTGACGTTTATACGTCTAAAACAGGGATTTGTGTATTTGATGGCGATTATTGACTGGTTTAGCCGGTATGTGTTGGACTGGCAGCTGAGTACAACGTTAGAGGCTGATTTTTGTATTGAGACGCTGTCAAGAACGCTAAAGAGGGGAAAATGCGAAATATTTAACACCGATCAGGGAGTGCAGTTTACAAGCCATGGATTTACAAAATTATTACTGGATAGTGATATAAAAATTAGCATGGATGGCAAAGGTCGAGCGTTGGATAATATTTTCGTTGAGCGATTATGGCGCTCTGTAAAATATGAGGCGGTTTATCCAAGTCAGTGGGAAACTGTGCAGGAAGCACGACAAGGATTGTGCGAGTACTTTGAGTTTTATAATCGCGAGCGCTTACATCAATCGCTCAAATATAAAACCCCGTGGTCCGTATATCACGGTTATAATTAGGCATTGAAATTTGAGCAAATAAATGGAAATTATCCCTCTCTTTTCTTGATGTTTTTGGTCTAGACAATGGGGTCCACTATACAGTGTGTTAATGACTATTCTTTGTTATTTATTACGAATTTCTTTGTGGGCCATATGAAAAAATAAGTATTATATGTCTTCAGTACACAAACGTAGAAATTCCTCAAAGCTGAAATCTGTTCCTTCTCTTTCACAAGTCTCGAAAATTTTTTCTAGTTTTTTAGCCAGTTTATCGATCTCAACAGGCCGCTCTTTGAGAAGAGCATCTGCTTGCTTTTCTAGAGATTGTAGATAATTCTTCATGATATTTTTTCCTTGGAAAGTGGCTTAGTCGCAGATTGAAGTTTAATCATGTTTAGGTTACACAATTCTCTACGCAAGTGACATTTGCATATAAGCCTACTTTTAAAAACTATTATGTACGAAACACAACAGAAGGTATTTTTTATTAAGGCTAATAATTCTCACCTCATTTAATGGATTATGATGTAATTTTTAAGCTTAATAAAAAGCTTTATAATAGTTTTGTGATTCAATAAATGAGCTTATTTAGTTTTAACTAAAAAGTATGTCTACTATATTCAAGAGATAGTCTAATGTCTGATGCAAAAAATGAAATTGGTTTTACAGTTTACATGCCTGTAAAAAAAGCAAAAGAGCTTACCTTATATAAAAATTCAAAGTCCTATTATGATTTTTCTTCCACAAGCTACCTTCATATTTGTCTCAAAGCAGATGACTACATAAGTGTTCGGTCGAATACTAATACAGATAATATTAATATAACCGTGCAGAACGACAATAATTTCAGTATCGATGTGATTAAGAAAACTGAGAAAGAAGAATCAGTCACTTATGGAATAGGTACTTCTTCATTTGTAAGACAAGTGGATGAGAAAAATCACCTAGAGGCTAATAGCAAAAAAGATATAACACTGAGACAATCGGATAAGATTTCTGTGTTAAAAGCAGAAATTAAAACAAATGAAACAGAAAAAAAATCAGCACCGGAAAATCTATCCACACAAAAAACAGACATAAAACCATCGAAACATGAAGTAGAAATAAAAGCAATAGGGCTGCCATATGGTCAAGTAGGGTACCTACCAATAATACCAAAGATTCTTTTTAGAATTTCAGCAGATACAGGAACCAACTTGAAGGTAGCGGTTTTAAAGAGTGAGGTTGATGGCAAGCTTCTTTACCAAATTGCTAACATTAAATTTAAAAACGCCGATAGTGCAAAATTTTCTTCTAATGAAAATAAGAATACTTTTGAAACTGATGGTACTGTAAAAATTGAGTCAATATCGGATGATAATTATTTTCGTATTGAATCTGGAGGCAATGTAAAAATAAAAAACCTAAATGCTTTTCCTATAAAAATAACAATAAAAACTGATTCTAACTTTAGTGTTCTTTATCTTGATTCTGAAAAAACAACCCAGCTTGCTTTATCAACTAAAGTGTCTAAGGTTTTTGTAACAAAAAAACAACAGCTACCTGAATTTGAAAATACCACTGAAAAAGCAAGATTTACACTTGATGTGTATGGCGAGCAAGGAGTCAAATTGCTTAAAAACGGAAATTCTTATTTTTCTTTTACAAAAAAAGGTCTCTCAGGGGTTCAAATTCACCTCAAAGATAATGACACGATAGATATTGGTCCCGACGAAGATTTTGCTGTAGACCCCGATCTTAAAGTTGCAACCCAATACACGATTGCAAGTGCAGAAATACGACGTAAAAAAAGAAGATTAATCCTAAGAAATACCAATGATTTTTTCATAATCGTAATAGCAGAAAAAGATAATAAAACTTATATCATTTCAAGTTTTTCGCAATCCTTTATTTTTTTTGGAAAGGATGCCTGTAAACTTTATATGCTGAAAGGACAACAAGCACTGACTAATCGGCTCCCAGCAAGTCAACCGAATGAAATTGTTATTTATCTTTCCTGCCTCACCACAAGACTTCCACCTAAGAGCACGGTTACTTTTCATTTTAAAGAAGCTGAATCAGATTCACATGCAGAAATACCATTTAAATTAAATTTAAAAAACAAATCAGAGTTTCTTGTTTCTATCGACAATGAAGATTCCAAAGACAACCAAGAAGTTGAGTTAACTTTGATCGTGGCATCGGATCCTGCCAATCAGAACATCCTTTTTAAAGTAAATGATGAAAGTAATACGGTCATCAAACCCGGTGGAATTAGTTATATATCGATCAAATTGTTAACTAATACAAAGAAAAAATGCCAAGTACTAAATAGATTAATACAAACAATACAAATACATGAAACAACTGACTTTAGGATTCCATTTAAAGTTATTCCCTATATTAGAATGAGTACATCCATGCAGGTAGATCTACTCAATACTTCTATTTTTGATATACAAGCTGAATTGCAGAAAGAAAGGAAAAGAAAAGGTGAAGTTGGCGATTGCGATGTTCTGACTAAGATGTTGTATTCAACCTTTTTCCCCTTCAACGACAAAAGTAAGGTATCGGCATGGGCGTTTGCTATTTTATTTTCTAACGAACGAGGAATTGATAAGGTCCTTATTACAGCCATGGCATTAACTAAAAAATTCGGAGCATTGGGAAAGTATTTAGTTGTTGAAAAACTATTAACTGAATTTTTAAGCACAGTAAAGAGCTCAGATTATTATAGATCTAACGTTACCGACCTGATGAAAAAGGACTTTTGTACTTTTCTGTTTGAACTCAATATCAGTCAGAATGGATTTATTGTTTGTATGTATCGGCCTGCAAAAACAGCGACCTTGTGGGAAGAACCTTGGAGATGGTTCAGCGAGCTCCCAACTAAAATAAATGCAGGTGTTTAAATCGTGATTGATAAGCTGTTTCATTTTTTTCTCCACTGCGAGGAAATTTTGTAAGTAGTCGCTTTCAAGATTTTATACTCTTGTAAAATTTACTAAAAAAATTAATGGGTATTACTACAGCTTCTGCGCCATAAAAAATATTTCAACAAATGTATGTTAAGAAGGATCATACCTACCCTAATTCCTAATTGGAGTATTTTATGCAAGAAAACAACCCGTTTAAAACTAATTATTATGCAAGTAATACCTATGCCAATAGTCGCTTTGTCATAGAAAACAACGATCTAAAAATCAACGGTATCGGTTGGGAAAAAATTAGTGCGCTGCCGAATAATGATAACTCTATAAAAGAAAAGCTTGCTAATCATGAACAAGAAAAGGCTACAAAGTTTATAGCTAATTTAGCAGATGGCACGCATCATAAATTATCTTATGAAGATCGTTTAAAAAATGCCAATATAGAGATAGGACAACTTGAAAAAAATAATAAATTACAGTATCAAAAAATAGTAAATCAAACGGATGATTGGCTAATAATGCTTGAAAAGTGGGTCGTCGAAAATCGAGCCATTAAACAAGAAGCTAATGAATATGCTCCTGAGCTTACCGAGCTAGAAAGAATAAATGAATCACTCATAAATAAACGCGAAAATCCCTTATGGTATGACAGTATAATAGATCAAGGATTTTATTTATTTAGTGAATGGGTTTGTGAATTTATAAAATCATCACCAAATGACCCTTACTATCAGTATATAAACAACGCTTACCGTAGTGATTTAGATTACTATCATGGTATCGATTCTTACTATGGTCATGAAGAATCTATACAAAATGGGATGGACGCTAATAAGAAAAAGGAAATAGCACTGAAGAAAAACATTCAAATACAATGGATACGACTCTCAAGCAATAACCCCAAAAAATATCACGAATTAACAACAAAAATGAGTCATATTAAAAATGTTCAAATAAAACTTGAACAACTTAAAAAAGAAAATCTTGCAGAATATAAAAAATTAATAGAAAGAACTCGTAATTTTATAGACAATAAAATTTCAGCACTTAATAAAAAATTAGAAAATGAGAAAATTGCAACCGAAGCAGATATAAAAAAATACTCAGAAGCAAGAAAACTAGACGAAAAAAAGTCGTGGATGAAAGAAAAATTAGCTGAAGAAAAAGCAAAATTAGAAAATGCTATTGAATTTATGACAGAATCATCTGAGTATTATGGTCGGGAGAAGGAAAAGCCTTTTTATGCAAGACGTGAAAATGCTGAAAAAAAACTAACCGCGCTTAAAATAGAAAATAAAAAAAAATATGATGAAATACTGCACCAAGCAAGTTCCTGGAAACAACAATGAACCCTCGAACAAACAACGAAAGTCCGTGAAGAAAAATTAGCTCAATTGCCTGCTGAATTTATGGCGGACTCGCCTGATTATTTTGGCGGCACTGTTAATTCTGAAAATTATAATAGTAGACTTGCAAAAGCTAACAACAAACTGACTGCCCTTAAAAAAGATTCCGATCAAAAACCGTATGAAAAAATGATCAAAAAAATGTATGTCTGGATTGCGCTCGAAGAAGAAAAAGCGATTCAATTTATGCTAGCAACAAATGATCAGAAATACCGCTTATTCAGCCCTGAAGAAGCAAGAAAAAAACGTGATAAATTTAATGATTCAACTGAATACCATGCATCTAACTATGAAGCGGCAAAAAACAAGCTTGCTGAATATTTCCAAACCGATCTCGCTACATACCAAGAAATTCTAAATCGAGGTCGTAGTGCCGCTAACACTCCCTATGCTTTAGAAGCTATCGAAAGAGCCACGCCTGTTCAAGCACCATCCCAGCCTACCGGTAAATTCCGTGATAATGGAGAATTTATTGCCTTAAGCATCATGTCTTGCCTAGGTCCCTTTTCAAATAAAATGCATGAAGCTTTTGAAAATGCGGGAGATACTATCAGCGGAAAGTTTATAGCGGCAAAACAAAAGTTAGAATTTTACTATGAAGTAACGTGTGTTCCCTATCAACCAGATGCTAGGGAT
Source organism: Rickettsiella endosymbiont of Rhagonycha lignosa (assembly GCF_964031165.1). NCBI lineage: Bacteria > Pseudomonadati > Pseudomonadota > Gammaproteobacteria > Legionellales > Coxiellaceae > Rickettsiella > Rickettsiella endosymbiont of Rhagonycha lignosa. The sequence continues at coordinate 954,998 of NZ_OZ035011.1, forward strand.
ATAACCGCCTTTGTATCGGAGATACATAATACTTTTAGTGTTTCTTATAACCCTAAAACTAACGCTTCCAAACCAGCAGATATTATTCATTGTGTGAATACTAGCTACGTAACTCACTCAAAACATACCGGCCTAGCCTATCAGAAAAAAGGGACTTGTCGAATTAAGGCTAGATATGATAAGAAAAATTTAAAGGTTATAGAACAAGACAGTCGACAATATGATGAAGGAAAAGAAATGATGCCCGTACGCTATCGAAAAGGCGCCTAAACTGCACTGGCTTTTACTAAATCGAGCCTCTAAACTCGCTAGCGGTGAAAACCAAAAATATCGTAGCCCACGTTTGTGTTGCTGGTGCTGGTATTTGTGTTTGTTCTAGTCTTAACTACCATCATATTTTCATTTTTTTGAAACAAAATTCCTTTCATCTCACTTTGCGGTAAGATCCTAGGGTTATAGACAGATCTTCCGTACAATGTAAATTGCAATGTTATTTCAAAAGCATTCTGATTCACTACATCAATGCGAGTATCCTGCACAGCCATTAAATAGTCCTCATTTATTTTCAAAGTGGGAGTAGCCGCATCATCCTTCCGCAAGTCATATTCAAATTTGCGATTTTTATATACGGATACCTCTCCTTGATTTACTTTTATATATAATCTAGCAAGTTGACTGGTTTTATCCTGCCCAGCGCCACTACCTGTGTTAATAGGAAGAGAGCGTGTCACAAAGGATTTCTTAATATCCCATAGGCATAAAGCAAATACATCGTACTTAACAAATAAATCACTTATCTCACCATCACTAAGCAGTGCCGATGTGATCTTATAGTCTACAAGGATATCACCAAGCGCTACTTCTACATATTTATCTACTCCTTCAACAGGTTTTTTAGGAAAAACCTTGACACTCTGTAACATTGTCACTTTTCCGCCGCTGGGCATGGAGTCCAGCATAATAGAATAAAAATTACGAAAAGCTCTCTCATCGTCTACGGCATTAGCATGCAAAAGATCATTGGAATCATACATATCATCCCAAAGATTTGAATCCCCATAACAATAAGGAGGATAAGGAAGTGCTATTTTAGAAATGCGATTAACCGAAGAATCATTAGTCTTAGCCTCCTTTCTCCTCTCTCCTGCATATTCTATTATCTTTTTAAATTCCAATCTGGAAGTTTGGAATAGACTAACCTCGTAGCATTCTATATAAAATTTATAGTTAGATTGCCACTTTACTAAATTAAGTACACTTATTTTTTGATATAAAATTTTTGTCAAACGAAAGGGATAGGATTCAGGTTTCGGAATGAAAATAGGTATATCAATTATTAGAAATTTACCTTGAAGGTCTTTTTCTTTTATAAAGTCCTTTATATTATCATTGGTACCTTTGGGTACCTCTAAATTAGTTTCCTGAGCCTTCAACAGCTCATCTTTTGAGAAAAAGTATTGCATGAAGGAACCCGTATTAGCATCAATCATAGCTACTTTCTCATTAGTGGATCCCTGTGTATTGCTAGATTCAACGACTAACAATAATGGTATCCAAATGTGAGGAGAAATAGCGTCACTAATATCCGTTTCTCCTTCTTCAGGAGGAGACAGTTTAAAAGACCAGATAAACGCAAAAATACTATCCTCTGTGCCTTCAAAGTCTATTGGCTTATCAGCCTCCTTAATTTTAGTCGTGGTTACCCCTTTGGAAGATTTATGAGTCAACTGTAATGTGGCATCCGTTCCTAATGTCATATGCTCGGGTAACCCGGAACTTAGCACATACACTTTAAACTTAATCTTCGAACTCTTCTTAGAAGCTGTTATTCTCTCTACTGTTTTATCAATATGAATACTGGTAGATATACGCCGCACTTTTTTATCGTAAACCAATTGTTGTGTTTTTAGCCAAGGTTTTTCTATTTTATGCATAGAAGCAATCGAAAATTTAGAAATATTCTCGTCTACTTTGGAAGTTTTTAATTGCAACTGTACATCAAATATATTCTGATTCTCTACAGTCATGGAAGTATCCTTCGAAACTGTTAAAAAATCATCCTTTAGCTTACATGTAACACAAATAAACTCATCGCCCTGAAATGTATACACTGCCTTGGGTGCGTTATTTAGATATACGGATATACCTTTTTCCAGTTTCATGAACAATCCAGGCTTCTTTGATACATAAAACTTCTCTGGTTTCATTGCTGGTATAGTTTTTTTCTCTCCAGCTTCGATAATATACTCAACAGATACAGTCTCTTTTGTGTGGAGAACTAGGGTGAAATCATTAGTGTTCTCCACAGCTATATTAATTTTATTAGTGTTCTCCGCATTAGTTTTCATTGTGTTCGTTGTAACGCTCAGATAGTCATTCCTTTTGAGAGCAACTCTATAGGACACATCCCTGGAGGTATTAGTGGCTTTAAACTCAAAATAAGATACGTCATTTTTATATAAACTTGTTCCTGAGGCAGCATAAACTAAAAAGCTAATTTCAGCTTTTGACACATAAAATTTGTCTGATTTAATCACCACTATAGCTTTTTTCTTTCCAGCCTCGATCTGACTAGAAAATGTAGCACCCACACGATTTTCGAGATCGATGGCGAAATCATTGAAATTTTCTACTTCAATTTTTTTTGAGGTCGTTTTAATACTTAGGTAATCATTCTTTTGCAGATCGACTCTATAGGACACAGTACTAGGTTCAAATCTATAATCAAACTTACCATTGATATATAAGCTCGTTCCTGAGTCAGCGTAAACGAAAAAACTAATTTTAGTATGAGTGTTAGAAGAGGTTTCTTTATTTTCTTCAGTATTTTCTGTTTTTGATACAAAAATCTTTTCCGACATTATTGAGATAGATTTTTTACTTTTGGCCTTGATGTGCGAACCATAGGTAGTTTCATCTTTAGTCATTTCCAGATCTATAGCAAAATCATTGAAATTTTCTACTTCAATTTTATTTGATTTCGTTGTAACACTCAGATAGTCATTCTTTTGCAGATCGACTCTATAGGACACAGCACTAGGTTCAAATTTATAATCGAATTTACCATTTATATATAAGCTTGTTCCTGGGTCAGCGTAAACGAAAAAACTAATTGTAGTCTTAGTGTTAGAAGAAGATTCTGGATTGGTTTTATTAGTGCTGATATAGCTGGTCCCTGTCATGATTTATCCTTGTTTATAATATTTCAGATAAACATATTTTTTGTACCTGGATTTTTTCAAAAAAGTAATTATAAATATTCCTACGATGAGACATGGAGAGCACGAAGTGCGGTCGAAGAGCCCGCGATAGGCGTGCGTTGACGGGCGAAGCAGGAAACGCATCACGCCGTCAAGTCATGGTGGTAGCCACTGCATGCAGCCCAGAATGGGCCATTGCGTGGCGGACGCCGGACGAATCGGGGTCTAATATAAGTCGCGTGATGCGAACAAATTTTTGGGACACGATGGCCAAAATTTTTCGTGAGCATAGCGACTCGCTTGATCAACTTGACCCTATTTTGTAAGGCGTCTGGGTATTTACTCAAGACTGATTGATTATTCTTTAATAACTCTCAACTGTGCGGCTTCCGGAAACCAAATTCCTTTTCTCTCCCCACCCACTGAAATCGAAATATAGGTATGAATATTCGCGCGTCCATTTTTTCCTGGTTCTACAAATAGCAACTGTATTGCAAAATTATTCTGATTGTATGCAGTTATGTTAGTACCTTTTGAAACCTTTAAATAGTCATCTTTTATTTTAAAATCGATACTAACAGAATCGGTACCACCAAATGTATGTTCAGGGCGGGATTCGTGATTTTTATAGGCGGATACTCCTTTATCTAGTGTTATGAGTAGCCTAGCAGTCTGAGCAGCTTCATCTCTCCGAGCACCTCTACCACTGTTGGTATTAAGCCCAGTCTCACCACCATAATAGGCTCCTGAAGACCCTGAACTACTATTGGTATAAGTCCCACCACCAGAATAGCCTCCTGAAGAACTCCCTGAACTACTACTAGAAGAAGAGCTCCCTGTATTAGTTTTATTTCCTTTTTGATAGTTAAAAGGATCGTAAGTATCTCCCGTGTTAGTTCTCATTATATTTCCTTAGTTAGATTTCAGAACTTTAACAACAAAACACATTTATACATCTATATATCGAATTATCTTCATGAAAGTTTGTATAAGTTCCTCAGCATTAGTTAATATTTTTTCTGTCTATTGATACAAAAATTCCCAGTACATACTGTTTTTGAAGCTAAAAAAATTATTCATCTCGGTCTTATAAACTATTAATTACGGTGCTCTGGTTTTCCTCCTGGGTGTTGATAATCAAAAGGATCGTAACTTCCATTTGTGTTGTTCTTAGGTAGGGTAGGTTTATTTTGTGGGAAAGGATCATAACTCCCATTTGTATTAGTCGGAGGATTGTGGGGTTTTCCTCCTCGGCGTTGATAATCAAAAGGATCGTAAGTTTCTCTCGTATTAGTCTTCACAGTATTCTCCTTCGTTCTAAAAAAAGTAATAGAGCACGCTGTTTCTTTTTTAAAAAATAGCATGCTTCGAAAACAATTACACCGCGTAGGATACCATCATAATATCCGGATCAAGCGCACCACCATAGGTCTCTATATTCAAGGTAACTTGCGTAGTAAACTCACTCATGGTAGGCACAAAAACAACGTTACTACTGATAACATTGTCGATCCCAGCGGCTCCTGAAGGACCACTTGAGGATACTTGAATAATAGGCTGTTGATCAGGCTCAATCTTATGTTTAGTGAGGAAAACACAAGTGTACTGCCCTGCTGCCGTTCGAGTCACAGTTAAGCCACCAATGGCTGCTTCGGAATTACCAAAATAATTAAGCACATTCCCAGTAGGGCCTGCAAATGCAAAATAAACGTTTAACATCTTTTTATAATCCTTAAGAATAGTTGTTCCCAGGTTTCGCTAGCAATCTTCTGTCAGACCTATGCAAGTATTTTAAAGCTTATACCAGCTTAACTTGATGATCTTATTTCCAGACTATCGCTAGGAAACGGGATGCTTTTTATTCTCTCTTTATTATTCGCTACCTTTACAGTCCCACTCGATATCAATGGAAAGATCACTAATACCACCAGCTGGAAAGTCTACGGTTGCACCGGCTGAATTTTTTAAGAACAATATAGCCGTAATCAACCAGTTATAACCCTGTTGATTAGTCGCCTGATATGTTTGAGTGGGTGGACCAAATTCAAGAGAAAACATGGCACCGCCTGACATAATTGTTTGTGGCGTAACCGAAGTGACTCGACCGGCTTTACTTTCATCGAGGCGCAGATTCGTCAAAAAAGTAAGATTGAGTTGGCCGACTGTAGTAGTTATAGTCGCGAGAACTTGACGCATATTCCAGTCTGAATAGCTCTGAGGTGTGAAGACCGTTCCTACGGGAGAAGGGCCAGGTATAGTAAAGCCAACTGAAGTAAATAATGCCATAATTTATTTTCCTTAATTTTAAAAGAGTCGGTAGGATGAATTATCTCGTTAAATGTTATTATTTTTAACGAGATAATTCATTTCTACAGAGTATAGATTTTCTTAATATCCCGTTATTATAGAGCTTTTTATTAGTCAAAAAAATTACATAATCAAGTAGCTGTTAAGATATATACCTGAAATCAACTGCTCTTACATAAAGGCGTCATAGCAACGCATTGAAGTTGAGCTTTTAATGGCAAAGCATAAACAATATTTTAAAAAGATATTAATTAACGCAAATTGAATGCTATGTGACTAGTGAAATAAAAAACTCATTATTAAAGCGAGTGGATATAACCAGCAAAGTACCTTGCTCCATACTAACTTTTTTCAGAATAATAAGTAAGTCGCTATAATCGTAGCGAGAATTTATTTTCCATAAATTTTTTCACAAACTGCAGTTTTCTTTTCTTAAATGTTTTTAATTGTTTCTACATGCAGCGAATAATTTAGGATAAAATAGATAATAGAATTTTATTTCAATCTTACGATAACCTTCGATGAGACATGGAGAGCACGAAGTGCGGTCGAAGAGCCCGCGATAGGCGTGCGTTGACGGGCGAAGCAGGAAACGCATCACGCCGTCAAGTCATGGTGGTAGCCACTGCATGCAGCCCAGAATGGGCCATTGCGTGGCGGACGCCGGACGAATCGGGGTCTAATATAAGTCGCGTGATGCGAACAAATTTTTGGGACACGATGGCCAAAATTTTTCGTGAGCATAGCGACTCGCTTGATAATTTCAGGTATATATCTTAACAGCTACTTGATTATGTAATTTTTTTGACTAATAAAAAGCTCTATAATAACGGGATATTAAGAAAATCTATACTCTGTAGAAATGAATTATCTCGTTAAAAATAATAACATTTAACGAGATAATTCATCCTGCCGACACTTTTTAAATTAAGGAAAATAAATTATGACATTAAAAACTTCTGTTGGTTTTGCTATACCTGGCCCTTCTCCCGTAGGAACGGTCTTCACACCTCAGAGCTATTCAGACTGGAATATGCGTCAAGTTCTCGGAACTATAACCAGTACCGTAGGTCAGCTCAATTTTACTTTTTTGACGAATCTGCGCCTCGATGAAAGTAAAGCCGGTCGAGTCACTTCGGTTACGCCACAAACAATTATGTCAGGCGGTGCCATGTTTTCTCTTGAATTTGGTCCACCCACTCAAACATATCAACCACAAAATACAGCAGGTTATAACTGGTTGATTACGGCTATATTGTTCTTAAAAAATTCAGCCGGTGCAACCGTAGACTTTCCAGCCGGTGGTATTAGTGATCTTTCCATTGATATCGAGTGGGACTGTAAAGGTAGCGAATAATAAAGAGAGAATAAAAAGCATCCCGTTTCCTAGCGATAGTCTGGAAATAAGACCATCAAGTTAAGCTGGTATAAGCTTTAAAATACTTGCATAGGTCTGACAGAAAATTGCTAGCGAAACCTGGGAACAACTATTCTTAAGGATTATAAAATGAGACCTGCTAAAATTGCATTTGCTGGACCTACCGGAACACTATTAAATTATTGTTCGGATATACGTAATTTATTGATAACACGCACAAGTACTGGTAAATACACTGTCAAGTTTTTGACTCCCTGTTCGATAGATGAATCGAAAGTGGCATATCCTATCATTAATGTGACCTGTCAAAGCCCTACAGGTACAGCGACGGTGGTCAATGTGCTCAATCCTACGGCGACTTACCGGCGTCAAAGTCATGATGGCTATCTTTATCAAGTAAGTTTCCAAATTGAAGTTCAGAATATAATCACTTCACAAACATTACCAAACGTGCTTTTGACCCTATTAGGATTCTTTTTTAATGTCGCTACCTTTGTAGATAGATCGGTCATAATGGTTGATTGTCAACTCACTGAACATTATGCGGGAGAAACTGGGTATATTCATAGAACGAACAGCGAAATGGCATCGTATTAAAAATTGTAGGAAGTTCAGACTCGAACAGTTACTAAGTAACTCCAATCAAGTCTGAATTACTACATCTGAACTATTCCAGATAATGATAATAGGAAATTGTATTGCCTGTGATGTTGGTAATTTCATAGCGATCCTATTTTTTTAAATGTTAGTATCATCCGATGCTATATCCTTAACCGTACTCTTAAGTAAATTATTTAACCACACTAACCCACTCTTCTCCTCTTTAATTTCTTTTACCGGACGATACATACAAGCAATAAATCCCGTATCGCTGATATCTAATTCAAACAGGAAAGTGGAATTGTCCTTTCCCATGAGCTCGGTAACTTTAGTTTTATAATCAGTCGTTTTCTTTTTTTCTTCTAGCACTTTTTTCATCGTCATATGCGACAATTTATATTTCGCGAGTTCGTTAGGCAACTTTAATAATATCGCTGCCTGAATAAGCGCCTGCTCCATCCCCAGTTGATGAGAAAACAACACTGCAAAAAACCATACCGCTTCTTTCTCTTCTTCATCTTTATCTTTATCTATCGTTTTATTTGCAAACGGTGAGTAGGTTGTATATACCATTTGAAAAAGCGCATCGCAATTGGCAGCATTACTGTCTTGCAATACTCTTTCCGCCTTAATCACGTTTTTTAGACCCTCAAGGGTACCATTCAATACATCCACCTTCACAGTTCCTTTCATCTTAATATAGGGTACCGTATTAATGGGGATTCTAAACCTACTGGTCTCATATACTCTGACTGTTTTTATTAAGCGATTTGCGAATTGGAATTGATTGGAATTACCGCTTGAGTTCAGTGTAACCTCTAAGACTCCGACTCCACCAGGCCTAATGACAGAGCTATTAGTTTTAGTAGTATTCGCTATAATCATTCCCGTATCTGATATTTCTGTAATCAGAATGTTTGGATTTGATGGGTCCGATCCAATAACCACTTTGATTGTTAATGGTCGAGTTTGTCTGTCAATTGAGAACTTTAATGTACCCAGGTTCTTTAGAGTCGTTCGCTTCATATCGGTATATTCCTTTCCATTGATACGAACAGTTGGTTTGCTAGAAAGCAGACTGTCGGAAAGCACGAAGGAAGGATAAATAATAATCTCATTTTTCTGACTTAATATTTTTGATTTGTTTTCTAATTCTGGTTCTTCTCTATACATGTAAAGTCTGCAGGATTCTTTCCCGAAAAATATGAAAGATTCTGAATTACTTCCGATTACATACGCCTTAAGTTCATGATTAATCTCTGCAATGACAGTTATGAAAAAAGCATTCTTATTTTCCACTCTCAACCTTCTTTTTTTCATTCTTATTTCGTTATTATCAATAGTGTCGATGGTCGGACCAAATTCTATGTCTGACTGAAAACCTTCGTCTGGACCAATATCTATATAGTCATTATCTTGGAGATTAAGCTTAACGCCTGAAAGACCCTCCTTTTCAAACAAAAAATATTCCTCCCCATTTCTAAACAATTTTACCCCTTTCTCACCATAAGCCTGAAGACTAAACTTTAATGCTTCATATGTAGTAACGACCTCAGGCCCACCTTGCCCCTCGAGACTAATTTTATTTGATTTAGCTTCTAGCGATTTAGTTGATTCTTTATTTGTTTTTTCTTTAATGATATTTTCTTTTTTTGATACAAAAAATTTGGATAATGTATCTGTCAATGAAAAGGTAAGTTGTTTCTTTTCTTTAAGTTCAAATTCCCATTCCTTATCACCATTTGCATATACTGTTGTTACATATAAGGAAAAAGAGTTTAAATTTTTTAAGGTTATGTGCTTTTTTTTCGACGTAAAACTCATCGAGTCATCTGATTTGAAATTGGAGACTTCATAGAAAACATCATCATCACTAAAATTATGAAAAGATTTCCCATTTTTATTCACTGAGGTTTCTTTTTTAGCAGAAATCCAAAAGTTAACCCCAGTATCTATATCAGTTGCCATGACATCATTCCTGTTAATGTATCGATGTATTTTCAAGTATTCTATTCATACTATGAATACTTTTATGAATTTTTAGTTAAATCGTAACGCGCAGATTTTTTTTCAAAAAACCATTATAAAGCTTTTCACTACACTTAAAAATTACATAATAAGTTCACTGCTAAGCTATTCGATTAATTAAATGTCTGGGGGAGATATTGCATACCACGTCTGAATAATGCAGCCAATATTGTTTCAGTGCTGCATTGACTCCAGTGCGCGTTAGGAATTAAATTTTCTTGCATAGGTTTTCTACACATACACACCAAGCGAGTATACGGCAGCCAAATAAATCCAACATCCCGCATAAATAATCAGGTTTTTCAGGCGTTTGTTAACCAATAATGTCATCGCTGTATGCAGAAATCGCGGATTTTTACATCGATATCTTGGCCGATCGCGGTCCATTTGATAATCTTTATTTTGTGAATAGTATTGCTATTCTGCAACTACATAACTACTTATCTTAATTGCATGTCTCTTTCTATTAGAGCAGAATATTCGATAACAAAAATTTAATTGATCAAATAGCTTAGCAGTGAACTTATTATGTAATTTTTAAGTGTAGTGAAAAGCTTTATAATGGTTTTTTTAAAAAAATCTGCGCGTTACGATTTAACTAAAAATTCATAAAAGTATTCATAGTATGAATAGAATACTTGAAAATACATCGATACATTAACAGGAATGATGTCATGGCAATTAGCTTTAAGGTTTATGCAAATTCAGGAACTAAGTTATATAGGAATGGTCAGTTTGAATTTTTATTTACTACCTCTGATAGATTCCTTAAGCTCGCTCTCCGAGAGGATGACTACATAAGTATTACGCCAGCTGTCAGCACAGTAAAGGATAACGATATTGAAGTGGAAAATATCAATGATTTCGCTATAGATGTAAAAAACACAAATGTGAAGGAGAAAAGTCACATCAAGGCTAAAAGCAAAAAAACTGTACACGCGGTGAAATCAGACAAACTGTATGTGTCAAAAGAAGAAATCCTCTCTAATGCGGACCTAAAGCCAGAAGCATCGCCAAAACCACATGAAGATAATACTGTTAAAACTATTTATGAAATTGCTGGACCTAAAGGAAGCTCCTTGTATAAAAATGGAAGTCAGCAAGCCTCTATTTATTTTGAAAAAACCAAAACCGCTGGTCAATATGTTAAAGACTCTCTCGGAACAGAAAGCTATATAAGTATTGGCCCAGATGATGCAGATACAACCATAGAAGTGAAAAATCCAAACTCTTTTTCCATTGCTGTAACAGAGCTAAATGCTGAGGATTCTATAAATAATCGGATTAGAATCGAAGCGGACTCAACACACTCTCTAAAGTTTACTAAATCAAACAAGTTTTATATAACCAAAGCATTAGCTGAGCATACTGAAATGCTATTTAATTTATTCCTAGTAAAGATAAACGACGTCGAAAAAAACGGCGGCCATCTCGAGCTTTCCGATCTCTTAAACTTATGTGAATTTTCTGTATATTGTGACAATATCCGGCATGACATAGTAGAAGAAAAGCAAAAACAAGGCAGTAGAAAAAAAAGATCGCTTGCTCTTATGCAACCCGGGTCATGGAAACCACCAGAAGATTGGGAACTGCACAATCAGTATATCTTTGAAGTCTTCAATCCACAAACTACAGAGTACAGCCTCGCAAAGCCAAAGGAAAAATTAAAACCTGGCGAGAAACTAGAGGAAGTCTCACTGTCATTTAGCGAGACTTTAATCAGCAGATTACTCCCCCGCCCAGGCTCCACTTATGTTCAGCATTACGCTAATAATACAAGTACCTTCAGGGTACTCTGGGATATAATACTTTCGGCAGTCTCCCAGGATAAACCGGTAGATGACACTTACAGAGCATTCCGAACTGTCCGAAAAACAGAACAAGCGCCTAAACTAAAGGACATCAACATAGAGGAAGCCCCAGAACAGGATAAGTCGCGAAAGTCAATCGCTCCGACACAGTTAAACCAAATAGTTCAAGATGTTATCGTTAAAATGGGCAACTACCAAAACACTAATAAGCTGGGAAGACTCCAGTGTGATCATATAATGGAGCTCTATCAGCGAGCCTTCACCCCCCAGAGTTCTGAGCGAGTTTTTTGGTACCTCTATACCGACGCTGAGCGTAGGTCCCCGTTTAACTATCGCCAGAAAAAGCAAAATGCCGAGGAAAGCAATTCCGAGCAAAACAATTTTGTGCAAGATCCTGAACCGAGAATACTAGAAAAGATTGTGGCGGCGGGAGCATCATTATTGCAGGGTCTGTTCTATGGCGGGCGCTTCCTTGGTGATCCTAATTCGAGCCCGATAGTGCCACTTTCCGCAGCGGCATTGTTTGGGGCGCCTAAAAAGTGCGAGTAAAAAACACCTAAGACCGCCGCTTCTTATGAAGCTTACCGAACGATAAAAAATAAGATTTTATTTAAATTAAACGCACCCCTAATTTTTTAGCGACTTTAGCTAAAGTCTTATCCTTAGTCGCTAAAGGCATACCTAAACGTAACGCTAATTCAAGATAACTGGCATCATAACTGGTTAATTTTTCCTTATAAGCCAACTGACTGGTTTCATGGAAGGCGCGATAGGAGGTTTCTTCATCGACTTGTATGGATAAGCTGCTTATTAACTCTAGAGATAAGATGACATGCGCATAACTAATGCGCTTACGCCTTTCGGCAAGAATTAAAATATTACTCATTTCTAATGCCCAAAGACTCGGCACATGCGCCGTTTCTTGTTCTAAACGTTCTAATAGTGACCAGGTATGTGCGTTGGCTTCATCAGTAAAACACCAAGACAAGGCAATAGACGCATCTAATACAAAACTCATTAACGCCGCCCCGCATCACGGAACTTTTTCCAAGCACTTTTCAGTGTATGCCCATGACTCAAATCCTTAAGTGCCGATATAGCTTGTTGAATACGTAAATGATTAGCCGCAGTTGCGGGGACCAACTTACCCACCACGCGACCATGTTTAGTAATAACGATTTGTTCACCTTTTTCGACTTTATCGAGTAATGCTGAAAAGTGTGTCTTAGCTTCAAAAGCACCTACAGTTTGCATATCGCTACCTATTAAATTTAACTAGTCTTAAACTAGTTTATCATAGTGAGTTAGATTAGCAAATTCGAAGACAACGTCAATATCATTTGATAGTGGTAAAGCGGAATATGCGGTAATTTCTCTACGTTTATTAAACATTTCATTATTTTTCTAAAAGGGCGCCTAGGTAGTATTGCGCTAATGAAAGATACACAGGTTTAGACGGCTAACAGCGTATTATTTACTAAAAATATTGGTCTAATTTAAAGACTATTAACTGAATACACCTGTGTATCAGTTTAGATTTTTTAATTATTTTTTCTCATATTCACCAAGCTTATTTTTAAGCTCATGCTTTTGCTGTTCAGACTTATCTAATTGTTGTTTTAATTCTTTCCCGTGCTTTTCACAATCATCCAACTTATCTTTGACCTCCTTTACTTCTCCTTGTAATCTTTTTATATCTAGTTTATTTTTTAATTCCTTCTTAATATTTCCAGTTTTTAGCGAATGAAAATTGTTGTTTAGAGAATCGGGAATATCTTTCAAGCCTTTGCCAAAATCTACTTCGAAACCAACATAAGCAATATAAGCATCACCTTGATAATTAGGTTTAGTAAAAAAAATCGCTTCGGTAGGACCCGGCTCTTTTTTATCAGTTTTTGATAAAGTATAGATCATGCTCTCTCTCCTATGAATTATTAAATTAAAAAAGATTATCCATCAAAAAAAGTAATATAATTTACATACACAAACCCGATTGCAGGATTTAGTCATTTAAAAAATTTACTTTAGTAGGTCATCAACAAAAGATTTAACGAAGCCCTTTTTTGTGCGTTGGGATAGCCAAAATAGGCAAGAACCTCAATCGAGGTATAGCGTTTATTGCATTTAGGACAATGTCTTCTCCGTAATATTTTTTTTCCCTCCTCTGTTTTACGTGAATTAATAACACGTGTTTTAGAATATTCACAACATGGATTTAAACACCTCATCGCAGATTTCCTTATAAATTTCAATGAAGAAAAAAATTTAATGCTTATAATAATTAATTATAAATTTATTTAAGTTTTTAACTCAACTTAAAAGATTTTTAGTATTAAAAATAATAAACTATGCTTATTAACGTGTTATTTTCTACAAACGACGTATCGTGCCTGATTGTAGGATATAGCGTCTTAAATGTTTGGGATCATCTTTTATTAATTTTTGCATTTTTAATTTCTTGTAACGTATTTTTCTACGCACGCGATACTCTCTAATGAATGGAAAACCATTAGCTAATAAAGTTAAAAATTTTCGAATTTTGGAACATTTTGAACATTGACGCATACTTCTCTCCCTTAATAAAAAATAAATTGATAATGTGTGTTTTTTATTTTTCTCTTTCAGCAATTAAACGATTTTTATACTTGTCCAAATATTTTATACTTCTTGGTCTAGGAATATATTCTGGGAAACCATTTAATGAATTTTGTTGTTCGAAGTGTCCGGTTAAATACTCGGGTGTTTTACTTAATTTTTTTAATGCAACATTATTTTGATAACGACGTTCAAATTCTTTTTGTAAAAAAATTAATTCTCGTTCTGATTGTTGACATAAAAAAATCCATCCGCCCATATCATGAATGACATCGTGAATTAATGAATCGATGAATAGTACACTTTCATAATGACCCACTTGACGAATGGCCGTTAAGACTTCGGTCCATGCGGCTAGACTTTTGCTTTTACTATCTCCTTCAATCGCTTTTATCCAATCCGCAGGGCTAGGAAAATTTCGTTTGGCATAATTTGGATTTTTTAAAAAGTCCCATAAAGTTTCTTCAAATACAGCGTAAGTATATTTTTTCAAACAATTCCAATAGGTATGTAATAATAAGGAAGAAAGCTTGCGATTATATACTTCCGCCAAAACCATTAATCCTTGTGTAAATTTCTCTTGATCCTGAAGAGTCATATACATTTTTTTCCTTTTACGAATAGCAAATCGGTTGACTCATCAGCGTGTATATCGCCTTCCGCAGAAGGGGTTAACCATTCTTTAGCTATTTGTAAGTTATGATCAAAAGTCATTGGAAATACATGACGTGGAGAAGAAAACTTTAATTTTTGTTGGTGTTCCTTTGTCAGCCAGGTATGAATATGTCTTAGAATATCTCTACGTTGTTTACGTTTATTGAGGTTCACCTCATTCCAACTAACCAGTTTGTGTAATTCTTGAAATACATCAATTTCGCTATAAATACGCTGCCATTCTGCAAATTCTCCCTGTGTTACTTGATACACCGCATTGTTTGCAAGTGGGATCGTTAATAAATACTCTGTTTTCGGTACAACTGCTGGCTTAGTCACTGAGTTAACCGCATACTTTTGAAGAAATTGAGTGTCTTTCCTCTCTTCCCGTTCCTGTTCCTGTTCCCGTTCCTGTTCCTGTTCTTGTTCTTGTTCCTGATTAAAACAAGGTTTTGTGCATACCTGTTTAGCATCTTTAATGTCACCACCACGCAAGGTTTCGCTAAAGGCTAAAGCGAAGGCTTTGCCTAAGCCTTGAATGAAAGACTCTAATTTATAATAGGCTTCATTCTTCAATGCACATTCTGGAATTTCATCCCAATGCACTGCCCAGCTTCGAACGACATTCGGAGATTGTGGTTTATTATATTTAATCGCATTAGGGATAAAAATAACGCGTGCTTTTAAATCTGCTTTCACCAAACCCTGTGCTATCACCTCTTTTAATGCTCTTTGAAATCCTAGTAATGACCATGCTAACTCTTCCGCCATAGCACCCGCACCCGCACGATATAGACCTGGAATTGATGTGGTATGCGGATTACTTAATAGATAAAGAAATAAAGCCTGGCCACTGGGTTTAAGCGGTGTTAAGGATCGAAATTTTTCATCACACCAAATTCTGACATCTAACATTCGATAACGCATAATTTTCCTTATTTAATCCAACAAACTGAGAATTTATCGATATCATTAATTTATGTTTTATTTAAGAAACTTTCTTGACAATATTTTTTTTAGATAAAACTGAACAACTTAATTTTTTGGCTTTCGAAATGCTTATTATTCGTTGATCAACTTTCTCAATTAATTCCGCATTAGCAAATAATTTTATTTTCTTGGCATTCTGATAGGTAAAATGACTGCCAAAACCTAATCGATTAGCAATCAATTGTCGTAACGTCATCCTTTTTTGTAGGGTCACTTGTGCAGCTTTATTCATAAGTGAAGTTTTTTTAAAATCTTTTTCGCACGGCTGCAGTGAATTTTTTAGACTAGCGAGGTCGGTGCGAAAACCTTGTCGACTTCCTAAAAATTTTTCTAAAGCAATGCCTATATCAACCCGTTCACTGATAAGAAAATTTTTGATAAATAATTCACTGGAATAATGGCCATTAGCCAATTCAATCAAAGAAATACGCCAAGCCGGTATGGTTTTTTTGTTATGATATTTATACAGATAGAAAGTTTTTTCACCAAAAATCAATTGGTTTCGATCATCCACACAAATTGAACGATGCTTATGCGGTGGAATTAATTTATCGTCCTGAGAAATTAACAAGGAATTTTTTTTCGCTATGATACGTTCTAAGGCAACATAGACTAGTTCACAAGGTGGTAAATCAAATTTAGGTAATTGTAAGGTTAAATGCTTTAAACGCTGTACAATATGAAACGGTACTAAATCTTTCCAATGAATTTCTCCACCGGTTAAATATTCTATTTGTAAAGCATATTCTAAAGGTATTTTGCTAATCCCTTTAATCCAGGCATACACATGTTCACGATGAATACCTAATTTTTTTGCCATATGCTTAACTGAACCTAAACTGCAAATGGCTTTATCTAACATTGCTTCTTGCATGAACTGACATCCTTATTTTTTGGTTCTACAAAAAGTTTAAACAATATAAATTAATTTTTTTTACTTCATCATTGCGTATCCTTGTGTCAATAAAATAAATATTAAGTAAGAACTAGGAACTATTATGCAACCCCGTTTAATTCGTTTACGTGATGCACCAAAATATTTAGGTATGGATAGAAATCGATTTAATAATGAAGTCAGACCATTCTTAATAACATTAAAAATTGGCCAACAAGGAATTGCCTTTGATCGTTTGGATCTTGATCAATGGGCAGATGAGTTTAAGAAGCATAAAGGTCAACATGCACAACAAAAAAAGCACTGGCAAGGTCATGTAACTAAAAAATTACTAAGGGAGAAAAAAGCAACCGAACAAGAATTTCAACAGTTAGTTGAGCAACTTTCGTTAAGAAAGTCATGTGTTGTACTTCCATAAATTTGTAAAGCAATCGCTTATCTATCGCTTACCAAGGAAACTATCCTATGAATACCTTCAATAGAACATACGGTATACCACGAGTAAAAAATGGACGTTTCATGCAAAAAATTATTCTCGAAAATTCAAAAGATAATTCTCTTGAAGAATAATTTATAGACTCTTTGTGCAGCTTTATATAAAAAAGGAACACTTATTATGTTTAATTTAGCCCGATCCTACAACGCTGGATCAGCCAACATTTCATATTTATCTATGGATTTATCAGCCGATGTAATGACTCCGCTTATGCAATCCATTCGCGATTATGATCCCAATTTTAGAAAAAACTACCAAACATTAATCGATAAATTACCTGCCGTGTTAATAAGAGACTCTTTAGCTATTCAACAATATACTGTAATACTAAGTTCGATTAATGACAAAGTCATTCATATCAAAAACCAATCGGCCACCATGCGAAATCAACTGAGCAGTATCCGTGATGATCTCGCGAAATCGATACGCGATGCAAATACTAAGCTTGAAGAA
The DNA here is from genome assembly GCF_964031165.1 of Rickettsiella endosymbiont of Rhagonycha lignosa. Taxonomy (NCBI): domain Bacteria; kingdom Pseudomonadati; phylum Pseudomonadota; class Gammaproteobacteria; order Legionellales; family Coxiellaceae; genus Rickettsiella; species Rickettsiella endosymbiont of Rhagonycha lignosa. Next base: position 972,405 of record NZ_OZ035011.1, read on the forward strand.
TTGACTGTAGAAAAAGAAGGACTGCGTGCTCAAAAGCAAGTAATCGAAAAACGAATCAACGCTAAAAAGTCTGAAATCGATAGCTATATGACGGCTTTCTGGATATTCAGCTGGATTATTGCGCTAATTTTAGAAAGCATCAAACCTTTTGATGCGGCACTGAATGAAATTATAGTTAAGTTATCCGCAAAGCAACGAGAAATAGAAAATCTGGATGCGGATGAAGAAAACACCCAACAACTATTGAATCAATCTATTGATTTATTCAATTCCAATCAGCAGCTGAGTACGCAATGCGATGCCATGCAAGGTAACATTAACAATATTCAAAACTCTTTAAAAAAAATCGATTTAGAATCGCATTTCTTAAAAGCTAAATTAATGACACTGGAAAAAAATTGGTCTGGATTAATGAACATCGTTAATATGAATCGGTACCTTACTGGTATTGAGAGTATTCAATCAACTTCCTAAACTGTAGAGTTTTTAGGTATGCCAAGTAAGCGCTCGCCTGGCCTCATTAAAAGAGGCACTATATGGCATATTAATAAAAAAATTTATGGTCGACGAATTTGTGAAAGTACAAAGTCTTCATCTTTAGCAGAAGCAGAACGTTATTTAATGTATCGACTCGAAAAAATACGCGAGGCAAGTATTTATGGAACAAGGCCAACACGTTACTTTCGGCAAGCTGCTCTTAAATTTTTAAATGAAAATCAACATAAAGCCAGCTTGCATACGGATGCACGCTTACTCAAACAATTGGATCCCTTTATTGGTCATTTAACATTGACGGCGATTCATCATGGCAATCTAGAAAGTTATATACAGACACGTAAAATTGCGGGAGTAAAAAATCGAACCATTAATTATGGATTACAAGTCGTGCGTCGGATTTTGAATCTCGCCGCGCAAGAATGGGTAGACGAAAATGGTCTAAGTTGGCTAGCCAGTGCGCCAAAAATTCGCTTGTTAACTGAGAAAAATAAGCGACTACCCTACCCTTTATCTAAAGACGAAGAGCAACGTTTATTGAAACATTTACCCTTTCATTTAAAACAAATGGCACTATTTGCTGTAAATACTGGTTGTCGTGATCAAGAAATTTGTCGCTTACAATGGCAATGGCGAGTTGAAGTCCCCGAACTTAATACTTACGTATTTATTATTCCCGCTCATTTAGTTAAAAATAGGCAAAATCGATTAGTTATTTTAAATCAATGCGCCAAACAAGTGATTGAAGCCCAGCGCGGAAGCCACCCGATATACGTTTTTACTTATCGGAATAAACCTTTATCACGCATGTTAAATTCTGCCTGGCTGAATGCACGAACTAAAGCGCAACTGTCACAATTACGCGTGCATGATCTAAAACATACCTTTGGTCGACGCTTACGTGCAGCGAATGTGAGTTACGAGGATAGGCAAGATCTACTTGGACATAAAAGTCAACGTGTGACCACCGATTATTCTAATGCAGAACTTGCAAACCTCATTTCCGCAGTCGATTCAATTGTAACGCAAACTAGTAGTACCAATGTTTTTACGTTATTGAAACATTCTACATCATCTACTGTCGTCCTATAAACGACAAAAATTAATAAAATTCCCTAGCAATACACTTACTTAGCACTATAAATTCCAGTTTTTTATGTTAGCGATCAGTGATAAATTATGTTTATCATAATTGGCAATAATTAATTAAAAATCTATTGTTATAAATAGTTAATATTTCGCTATTTTATGCTAAAAAACAACAATAAATTACTTCACGGAACATTAAGGCTTTCGTGAAAAATTAATTATAAATTTTAAAATGGAGAAAATTATGGGTGCAGTTATTTCTGGATTACTTACAACGGTTTTAACCACACTGAACACAGTACTTGCTTTATTAAGCGTACTTCCAGTGGCTGGGGCAGCAGTTGCACCAGTGCAAAGTGCTATCGCTTCAGTAACTAACGCATTAAATATTATAAACTCATTACCTATCCCCTAAGATTTATTTAAAATAATGAAGGAAGTATTTTACTTCCTTCAACCTAATTAGTAGTAATTTATAGAAATTAAATAAATGCATTCATTTATGAGAGGATAAAAAATATGTCTATCATTGTAATAACAGGACTGCTTTCAAACGTATTAAGTATATTAACCACCGCATTAGCGCTGGTGCAAACGATATCAGGTACTGAAGCAGCTGCTTTAGCTATTAAAGCGGCCATTATTTCAGTGACACAAGCCATTGGTATTTTAAATGCATTACCCCCTATTACTATTCCTTGAAAAATTAATTTTAGAAAATAGGCCGACTTGTAGCGTTGCAGTTCTCGATAAATTCAGTTCCTAAGTCTGGTAACACGGGATGAGGTTCCCTTTAACATACAGGTATATTACTAACGGTTACTTGCCCTACTTAAATCTTGTCTTATCGCAGAACTACTACAACCAGAAAGTAAGTAAGACTACAAGTTTACCTTTTGTAAAAGTTTATCTGGAATATCAGCTAACCAACCCAAAAAATCTGTAAAATTCAAGTCCCCTGCTTGACGATACATACAGGCAATGAAGCCCTTATCGCTTATATCAAGTTCAAACAGAAAGGTAGAATATTCTCTGTTCATAAGGTAGGTAATTTTAGACTTAAATGGCTCCAGCTCTTTTATCTTGTTATCTATAGCATCAAATAACTGCATAGTTAATACAGATTTCAAAGTATACTTCCCGATTTTACCCCATCGCTTAAATACTGCCAATAGCAAGAATTTAATTGGATCCCATACTCCGTAAAAGGCAAACTAGCTCAAAGCAGCAACATTACTCCTAATTTCTTAGCAACTTTCGCCAATGCCTTATCCTTAGTTGCCAAAGGAATACCTAAACGTATTGCTAATTCAAGATAACTGGCATCATAGCTAGTTAGCTTCTCAGTGTAGGCTAATTGACAGGTTTCATGAAATGCTCGATAACCTGTTTCTTCATCAAGCTGGATAGGCAAACTTGCCATCAACTCAAAAGATTGGATGACGTGTGCATAGCTAATACGTTTTTGCCTTTCGGCAAGAATTAAGATATTGGTCACCTCGAGCGACCATAAACTAGGCACAAAAGCAGTTTCTTGTTTTAAACGTTCTAACAATTTCCAAGTATGGTTAGTCGCTTCATCGGCAAAACACCAGGACAGCGCAATAGATGCATCTAAAACAAAACTCATTAACGCCGTCCTTGGTCACGTAGTTTTTTCCAATCTAAATCGAGCTTATGACCACAACTTAAATCCTTCAGGGCAGAAATCGCTTGTTTAATCCGTAAATGATTAGCCGCGGTAGCAGGCACTAATTTAGCCACCACCCGACCATGTTTAGTAATGACTATCTGCTCACCCTTTTCAACTTTATCCAACAAAGCAGAAAAATGCGTTTTGGCTTCAAAAGCACCCACCGTTTGCATAACATCCCCCTAATTAAACTAGTTTTAAACTAGTTTATCAGATTCAAGATAATTTAACAAACTTCAATCATCATCAATATCAAATTAATTTAGCGCTAATCTAATTTGATAGCGATAACCGTTTCTTCTTTGGAATTTACATAAATGAAAAAACTTTTTAACTCTAATGATATGTATTTTGCATACTTGGATTAAGCACAATACAACGCAGCCCTGCTTAATGATATCTTTTAAGTCAAAAAAAATACTTTAAACTCAAATAGATAGGCTAGCAAGTAGCCGACTGTTAATCATTTACTTATCTTAAAGTTTAAATAATTTTAACTAAGATATGATTTGATTATCTATCGCAGGTTTACTAAATTTATTACCCACTCAATGATGTAGTAAAAGGTGTTAAAAGACCCTCACTCTTTAAAGAACTGATCTTTTTACAACGCGATTTTGAACGTCGCTATCAAATTTATTGTCGAAGACGTCCGAGACTGAATTATCTAAGCAGTGATCGGGCCGTATTGCGCATCAAAACGCTATTAATGGACATGAAAAATATATTCCTGTTGCTGTCGAGTTTTCGGAAATCAGAAAAAATAAATCATTTGTGACTGGAGATAAAAATGAAATGCAATAATCCAAATTGCAATTATTTTAAAACCGAAATATGTGATTCATTTGCTTTACAACAGTATTTAACCAGAAGAAGAAATTACTGTTATAAATGTCAAACACGATATACTACTCTTGAGATACCTATCTATATAGGGACCGTTAATAATGATAAACGTAATACTTTTAAACAAGTTATGACTTATTTTTCAGGAAATAATTCTTGTGCTAAATGGAAACAAACTATTGAGTTGATTAAAACAACTAACCCTCTATAAGCTATTTGTCCAATTGAAAAAAACAGATAATAATGTAAAAATACAAGTTTTTGGATTGATTAAAAATGGACACCGTAAATTTGAAAGGAAAATTGCAGCAACAATTATTCTTAATAAAATCAGCGCTTACTAATGCGACGCAGTTGAAAGCTGCAATATTATTCTCTATTAAGAATTTAGAAGAAGAATTAAGTTCGGCTTTACAAAAACCGAAAAACTGCGATGAAATTGTTGAAATCAAAGAAAGACTTGAAGAAGATAGATACGCATATGCTAACTGTGAGCTTCATATCATAGCGTATCAAGCAGATAGTGTAGCAACTAAGCTTGAAATTATACGCCTAGAACGACGCCTCAAAAAATACGAATCCATGAATAAAGAAATCTGGTCTAATTTTTATCGTAAAGGAAAAGACGATTCTGACAATGATGAATTTCAAGTTTCAAGTAAAGTTTGTCAGTCTTCACAGACTGCCCGTTTATGTTTCATCGGTAGTTAAACCTGATGAACCCCAGTTATGCCTGACCAATCCGATACAAGAAAAAATCAATTTAGAAAAAAACAAACTCGCTGCCGAATTACAACGTAATCAATTATAGCATGCACATAAAACTATGGAATTGAGCTTAACCAAAGACTCCATCAATACTGAACGAAGAAACTTATGGCAGATGTACAAATGGCTCATAATCAAAATCTTGTACAGCTAAAAAGCTCAAACTGAGCGTTTAGCCAGAGCCATCGAGCTTGCCATTAAAATGAGAGATTAATCTATAAATCAATAGATTGATTGTAAACATTACTAACTGAATAACTAATTTAAAAATAGCAATTTATTCGGACTTCAAACTTATACCTCATATCTTGTAACTGAAACTATCTCCCATAAGAGTAAACTAATTAAATGTTTATTTATAAAAGGAATTTTTTATGGCAGATGATAATGCGGTTAAAACCAACGATCCTGATTATTTAAGAAAAACTTATGGAGGTGAAATAACTAATATATACGATTCAGATTCGAAAATTTCAGAAATTTTTTTAAACTTATTGATAAGCAGTAGTTATGAAGCCATATATTTATTACTATATACGTATAATGAAATTAACATCTCTGAAAATCAGAAATTAGAAATAATAAATAAATATATTGAACAAATTAAAACATCAAACCCAGAAGAATATAATACATTAGTTTCCGATACAATTTACCATTTAGAATATTTTGAAAATAATATCTACAATTGCCAAACTGTTTCTATTGATGATGGTAACGTTTCTGTAAATTTCATGAGTTATTCGATCAATGGAAAGATAGAAAAACATAATGAAAAATCTGAAAATATTTTTAAGGAAATTAGAGAAAATAACCCATACTTATACAAAGAAATCATGTATATATCATCCTTAGGAGACATTCCCGCTCTTAAAGAAATTACAGATACAGTAACAGTTGAGAAGAACGCAGCTAAAAATCTCGTCTTATCAGATAATTTTAAGACTAATGAATCTATTAATGAGAAGCTTAAACAAGCTAAAGCAAAAATTGAAAGTTACAAAAAAACCGAACCAAAAAAATATCTAGATATACTGCTTGCAGCAGAAAATTATAGGCAGGAAAGGGAAGAATGGGTCCATTCTGCTCTCGGTGACAAAACCAAAAAGACTTTTGAAGAGCAGCAAGCTATCGAATTCATGGCGGCGTCAGCAGAGGACTATGGAATTGATAAATCCCTGGATCAAGATGAAAAATTGAAAATAGCACGAGAAAAATTTAATGAATATGAACAAAATAATCTGGAAAAATATTTAGATATAATCAAGAAAGCTAAAATTTGGGTTGGCGAACAACAAAAGTATTCTGAAATTGCTAAAGTTATGCTTGAGTTTTTCGGAAATTTTATTGATAACTTTGAACTTCCGGATAGCCTTGGTGTTGATAATGGTAATTGGCATGAAGTAGCCAAGAATTATCTGGGGGAGCTTTATAAGAAAAATCTAGAAAAATATAAAAAAATAATGGCATGGGCTGAAGAAAAAAAGAAACAGAAAGAAAAAGAAGCTGCAGAGAAAAAAGCCAAGGAAGAAAAAGAGAGAAAGGAAAAAGAAGAGAAAAAAAGAAAGGAGGAACTAGCAAAATTCGAAAAAGCAGAAAAGGAGAGAAAGAGGAAAGAACATCCTTTTGCCGCTGAATATATGGCAGCAACCGATAAATATTATACTGAAAAACCTGAAGGATCGTATGCTCAGAAGGTCGCAATCGCTAAAGAGGATCTTATTAAGTATGAAAAAAACGATAAGGATACATATAAAAAGATAATGAATGCAGCTCATAATTGGCAAAGCGAAGAGATAAATAAATATGTAAAAAACTGTAAGACCGCTTATAAAGAAGCTTTAGCAGCCATGCCTAAGGGTGAATTTAATGCTCAATTTGCGGAACAGATTAAAAACACTAAAGAAAAAAATCTTAAAGAAGAATATAAAGCAATCATGGATAAGGCACAGGCGGATATTAACTCTACTATTCCTTACCTTTGGGATACTCAAGCCAATCAAGGAGGAAATATTTTATATACCTGGCTTGAAAAACGAATCCAACAAGAACGTGAGAAGCCTGACCAGGAGCAAAGCACATCAACTTATAAGAATTGCATTGAGCGCGTTCTAGATGAAATTAAGTCTTTTGAAAATCAAGCCACAAAGAAAGAAAATCCAATTCACCAAGTTGATCTTGATTTTCATAAAATAGTTTATCTACAACACTACGAAAAACTAGAAGCTGATCTAAAACATAAGAAAATTGATATTGACTTCATCATACCAGTAAAACGATCTTCTGAAGAAATTACTAATGAAATTAAAAACGCTTTTACAGCGCTGGATATAGCACTGTGTGATGGTCAAGGCGCACGTAAGGGTATTGGGGCAGGTTTATTTTCAAAGTATATGCAAGAAGCTTACCATAATGGAAGCAGAATTAGGACATGGTTTAAAGCTGTAGAAGAACAACTCGCATTTGAAGTTACTTTTAAATATAAAACTGATGGTAAAACTACAAATGCAATGGATGCAACAGATTTTTTAGTTCGAGCTAAAGAGCGCTTTGCTCATAAAAAAGCCTTCATGTATACCCCAGCACTTATAATACTCGATGTGTATACTTCATTTTTTTATGAGTGGGAAAGAGAAGAAAATCTTGGCTGGCAAGGAAAAACATACATGGCGAAGCATACAAGTACACGAACAATAACCTGTGAAGTTACAGCTACCCTCTATGAAATAGGTATGGGTCTCAGTAAATATGACAGCATGCAATATGACCCTCAAGCTGGGAAAGAAATGGTACCTGTCCGGTATAGAAAGGGGGCTTAAATTTGGCCCTAGTCTCGACCCTAAAAGAAATCACCTCTGCGCCACTATCACACCATCCCAAGTAATTGGAGGTACACCTATCTTTTTCAAGATGTGTGTACTTTATTTTTAACGAGGGACTAGGAGATTACAACCAACCCTACTCCCCCATTCACGAATATACATCCACTACATTGCTTTATAGCTCAATTTTTTATCTATCATTTACTGATCAAGCCTGTTAGAATGCCCAGCTTTTGAGCTAAAGATGTTACTTGGCTCACCTTCTAGCCAGGAACTTTTTAGTGAACTTTACAGAATTTAACTTAAATGCCCAAATTTTATCCGGAATTCAAGCCGAAGGTTACGAAACCGCCACACCTATCCAAGCCAAAGCCATACCGGCTATCTTGCAAGGTCGAGATGTCGTTGGCTTAGCCCAGACCGGAACCGGTAAAACTGCCGCTTTTGCCTTACCACTTCTACAACGCCTTATGGATGGACCTAAAGGTCAATTACGGGGACTTATCCTTGCGCCGACGCGTGAATTAGCCGACCAAATTTGTGTTGCTATCAATAAACTCGGTGCTAAAACCGGTTTACGCTGCGCCACTATTTATGGGGGTAACGTCAAAAGTTACGCTGAACAATATCGGACCTTACGCGGCGGCATCGACATTGTCGTCGCTTGCCCAGGCCGTTTACTCGACCTACTACAAGGCGGAAAAACAAACAAAACCAAACGTGCGCAGGTTAATCTTAACCATATTGAGATAGTAGTCTTAGACGAAGCCGATCATATGTTTGATCTTGGATTCCGCGAGCCTATTTATGATATTTTAAAATATTTACCTAAGCAGCGCCAAAACTTGCTTTTTTCTGCCACAATGTCGTCCGATATCCGCTTATTAGCGGACAAGGTTTTGAATAATCCTGTTTCGATAAAAATTGGTGAGTCCGCTCCGGCTAATACCGTCACGCAAACACTGTATCCGGTTCCAGAGGCACTGAAAACCGATTTATTAGAAACCATTTTACTCAACAACAGTACGGTAGAGTCGGCCATTATTTTCACCCGCACTAAACAGCGGGCCAAACGCTTGGCAGAACATCTGACGCATCTTGGTTACAAAGCGACTTCCTTTCAAGGTAATTTATCGCAAAGTAAACGAAAGATTGCGCTCGGTAAATTTCGGCATGGAGAATTAAAATTCTTAGTGGCCACCGATATTGCCGCACGCGGAATTGATATCGATCATATCTCGCATGTAATTAACTTTGATATGCCAAATACCGCCATAGATTATACGCACCGTATTGGGCGTACCGGACGTGCCTCTAAATTAGGTGCTGCCTTTAGTTTGATTACTAATGGTGATAGACGTCAAATCCGTTCTATTGAACATCTACTTAAGAAACGTTTAGAAGAATGTATTATCCCTGAGTTTGATTATAAAGCAAAAGCCAAAGCGCCCGCTGAACTGACTAAAGCCGATCGACCCAGACAATTTTCCTATGCTCAGCAAAATTCAGCGCATAGAAAACCGAAATCGCGCTCACATCCAAAAAGCTTTGCGGGTAACCGAAGAAAAAAAGCAACTGATTAATCAATTATACTGACAGCAAATAGTGATTTTTTTTTAAGATGCAAAAATAACGTATCCTTGGAATTTATTGTACAATAGCCGACGATTCTGACGAACAGAATAAAACTTTTAGGGTGGTAATAGGCTATGAATTTTCTTGATGATTCGCAACGTGTCAAAACTGGACTTGCTGAAATGCTGAAAGGTGGCGTCATTATGGATGTCACTAATGTTGAACAAGCACTGATCGCCGAAGCCGCAGGTGCTTGTGCGGTCATGGCGCTAGAACGGGTGCCCGCTGACATTCGCAAAATGGGTGGCATCGCACGTATGGCCTCTCCTAGAATTATTCAAGAGATTATGCAAGCCGTCTCGATCCCGGTGATGGCAAAAGTACGTATTGGTCATTTTGTCGAAGCACAGCTATTACAATCATTATGTGTTGATTTTATCGACGAAAGCGAAGTACTCAGCATCGCCGATGACGAATGCCATATCGATAAACATGCCTTTGAAGTACCCTTTGTTTGTGGATGTCGCAATCTAGGTGAAGCCTTAAGACGGATTGCTGAAGGCGCCGCCATGATTCGTACTAAAGGAGAAGCCGGCTCAGGAAACATTCTCGAAGCGGTGCGTCACATGCGTGCAATCACACGTGAAATTAAACAACTGACTATTTTAAAAAAAGAAGAATTGTACGCTCAAGCGAAAATTTTAAATGCCCCTCTAGAATTAATACTCTGGGTTGCTGAGGAAGGTAGATTACCAGTGCCTCACTTTTCTGCGGGAGGTGTCGCGACGCCGGCCGATGCCGCTTTATTACGTCAACTGGGTGCAGAAAGTGTTTTTGTCGGTTCAGGAATTTTTAAATCAGCCGATCCTGAAAAACGTGCCTGTGCAATTGTTCAAGCCACGACACATTTTGATAATCCGGATCTTTTGCTCAATGTTTCAAATGATCTAGCAGAAGGAATGAGTGGCTTTAACCTGAAGTCAGAAGAAGAAATCAGCAATTTGGTTTAATTATGCATATTGGGGTTTTAGCTCTACAAGGCGGCTTTCAAGCACATATCGACTGTTTAAATAAGCTCGGTGTGTTTTGTTCACGGGTACGTGATCGCCGTGCAATGACTACCAGTGATGCATTAATTATACCGGGTGGAGAAAGCTCGGTATTGATCAAGTTGCTTAAACAACAGCAACTTTGGACCAGTCTTATAGATTATGACAAACCTATTTTAGGTATTTGCGCCGGAGCTATACTACTGGCTAAAACAGTATTATCGCCAACACAAGATAGCTTGGGTCGAATTAGTATTTGCGCGACTCGCAACGCCTACGGAAGGCAACTCGCATCGCAAGTGGTCAGCGGACAGTGCATGGTAAGAGATCTAGCAATGGAAATGGTTTTCATCCGCGCTCCTAAATTAACGCTCCTAAAAAACGCTGACATTAAAGTATTAGCAAAATATCATGATCAAATAGTTGCCGTACAAGAAAATAATGTTATCGCTGCTAGTTTTCACCCGGAACTAAGTCAAGATAATTATTTACATCGTTATTTTGTCCAGCAAGTAGCCTGCAGTACAGCAAAATCTTAAACTAAAACAGTAGATTGCCACACGTATGCGCATGGCAATCTATTTAATTATTCCGAATTTTCAGCGTTTGCGACTAGATTTCCGGTAATAATACTTTCTTGAAGTTGCGCAGCAATTTCTTTTAAGCCGCCAGGCGAATGCGGTAACAAGATAGTCGTGCTTTTACTGTTAGCACCAATTTCTTTCAGTGTATCAAAATATTGTGTAATCAACGCCAAATTCATGGTATCGGCTGCTGTCACTCCCGGAATAGCTTTTTGAAACTCACCGACAGATTGTTGTAAACCACAAATAATCGCTTTACGTTGATTAGCAATCCCCTCACCTTGTAAACGCTTACTTTCCGCTTCAGCTTCGGCTTGTTTAACTTTCAAAATCTTTTCTGCTTCTCCTTTAGCTTGTGCAGCGACTTGTAAACGTTGCTGTTCATTGATTTCATTCATGGCATGTTTCACTTTTTCATCGGGATCAATATTGGTGACCAACGCTTTCACAATTTCATAACCAAATTCTTGCATGGTGCCAGTTAATTCATTTTTTACGGCATTTGCGATACTATCTTTCTTTTCGAAGACTGCATCTAAACTCATGGTTGGAACTTCAGCACGTACCAAATCCAAAACATAAGCGGTGATTTGTTCTCTGGCATTTTCTAGTTTATAGAACGCATCATAGACGCGGTCTTCTTTAATTCGGTATTGAACAGAAACCTGAATTTTGACGATCACATTGTCTTGAGTTTTGGTATCTAAGGTAACATCTAAAGGATAGATTCTCAGCGAAATTGCACCGGCTATGCGTTCGATGAAAGGAATTTTGAAATTTAAACCGGCATGCGCACAACGTGTATATTTCCCAAAACGTTCAATCAGATCAACAGATTGTTGACTGACGGTGAAAAAGCTCTTAAATAGCAAGATTGCAATCGGTACGATGAGAATGAGTAGCAATGATAGGGACATGGTAATATCTCTGGTTAAAATTTAACCTTATAGTATCACGAATACTCATCCAGCCACTAAAATGCATGGGCTCATCCTTACTTCCGAAAAGACTTGCAAACGAGTTTCCGTATTTAATTCATGCTGTTCTAATTCACTAACTTTCTGACAGGCATTGTGGATATCTTCACAATCTCCCATTTTTCTCCAAAATGACTGTCGAAATAATTGCGAGTTGTTGGCTAAATCCTTTTTTTCGACCATATCTCGCGTTTGGAGTATTTCTTGTAAAATCGTTTCAATATTTGCCATTAAAGTTTTAAGATTTATTTTAGGAATTAACGTTTTATCATTTTCCTTTAATTGTAGACAATCTTCCTTTAAAGCTTCACTTACTCCATTAAATAATAATTTATTTTTCTCATCATCATCAGTTAAAAGTGTATTAGCTTCTTGTTTTAACTCTTCAATCTTTTTTTGTGTTTTTTCACGTTCTGAAAAAAAATTAAGCCGTGAAGAGGAACTTTTTAATTTAATCTGTTGCTGGAAGATTTTTACAATAATTTCTTTTAACAGAAAAATACGATTACCTTCAGGGTCGTTATTTTTAAGTCTGGCAATACGACATTTTCTGTAATAATAATTATTACTTGCATCATCGAAGAATGAATTTTGTTGAGGTAATTGCGCAACTAAAGGCTCTGGCACACTGCTCCCTTTTACATAGTAATAGATAGCCTTTACCACATCGATTATTAAAAAAATGCTCGCGAGTGCTACCATGACCCCAAACCAAGGTCCGCTCACTAAACCTAGGCTCAATAAGCTTAAAACAACTGTTATGGGCACTGCGACTATTAATATCTCACGATGTTTCTTGAGGTTATTTTCGTATTGTTTTTTTAGCCAAACTTGATCGAGAGCATTATTAGCGTTTTTATAATGAATAAAACTAAAACCTAAAGTAAAAAAGCTAATGGCAAGTTTCGACAAACTATAAATAAGAAAAAAAATTTTGATGTTATGGTAAAGAGCTAGATTTAAGAATGCTACGCCATGCGCCAGCATCACAATCATGAAAGCCAGCATCAACAAGGAAATTAATACTTTAAAAACAGCATATAAAAGTTTGGTTACTTCAACTAGATTTTTATTATCTTGATCAGAAAAATAATCAATGATCGTTAAAAAAGCTCTAAAAAAATGGAGGAAATATAAAAAAATATATAAGCCTTCAAATGCCCCTAAATAAGCACCCTGCAAAATAGCTTTAAGCCATTCATCAATTTTATTTTCCTTAAGCCAATTTTTGGTAATACTGCCGAGCCGTTTTAACACGAGCAGGATCAGCCGCCAAAGAGAAATGGAAGCGATAGATCGATACCATTCTTGCAGCTGAAACAAGATAGCTCTGTTTAAACGCCGCAATTTTTCTAAAGCTAAATACGCTTCAAATTGGGCAATCTCAAATTCTAAAAGAAACCATTCGCTAAGCACAGTAATAGGCATAATCTACTCTATGACATGTTTCTTAATGACATACCTGAGGGTATGAAGCGGCTCATTATAGTTAAGTTTCCTTTTACTATCCTTAAGTATCTTGCATTTGTTGATACTCGCCCAGGGCAATTTCAGAAATTCCCTTAATGTTTTCTTAATATTAAATAAGTATTATTATCAATTAAATTGATAATAATACTTGTGTACTTAATGCTTTATCTCTAGCGAGAAACATTTAAATTCGCTAGATCGGCTAAAAATGGCGTCTTCACAACAAATCTAATAATTAGTTATTTAAATAAACACTTATTTTTTTTCTGAGATAAATTGTGCCTACTAGAAAATTGAATACTGAAAATCTTGCAAACAGAATACAGAAGCCAGAAGATGTCTATCCATTTATTATAGACTGCGGCCTTGATAAAAAAGGAAATATGCTTATCTATGAACTACAACCACTTGTTTGTTCGGGGTTAGGAGGGATCGACTCAAGGCGCATACCAGCTTTTAAAAAAGCATTTCCTGGTCTTTCCTTTACACTAGATTATAAAGGTATTCAATATCCTCCTGAAGAATCCGCTGTGACAAAAGGGTTTTTCTCGGATATACCTCCTCGAGAAAACTCTAAATATGAGAATGTTAAAATCCCCAAATTTTATATAAAGATTACACTTCCCAATAGATTACCTGTTTATCAAATCCTTATGGAAACACTTATGGATACAAAGGCTGAGATTACAAGAGAATTAACTTCAGAGAAGGCGGTGGTAGATTTAAGTCTTAAGTTGTGACGTTTTAAAAATGAATATAACCTACTAAGTAGCTATTCAGTAAATTTTCTTTGCAATAATCGTCTGTTTCCAGGGTTGATTTAGCAAGATTCAATTTTAAATAAACTTACATAAACCCTACTAAAGAATTGGAATTTAAATGGGTTTCTATCTCACGTGACGCCTGCAATGCCTGTGAGATCGCTTCGCAGGCACCGACCTTTTTCCAAAAAGATTGATAAAATGCTTTGGGTTTAACAATTTCTGCCTGTTGAACCCGTTTTTCCTGCTCAGCTAAACCCACTAAGTGACCTAAGATTTTTTGTAGTTCAAGATCGCCTAAAACTTCAGCCCTGTTATTTGCAAACAAATCACTGCTGGCGAGAATAAGCTCGATTAAATCTTGAAGATTATCCGTATTTAAAGCCCAAGCTAATTCATGCAGTAAACATTCTTCTTTGATCTCGGAGGTTTTTTCGAGTGAAAAAAATCGACTCACTATGCCTAATTTTGCAATTTTTGCTCTTTCATTTCTTGAGTCTAGTATTTTTAGTAAAGTTAATTTTACCAATAGTTTTTTATTGGTTTTAATGACATCCTCAACACACGGCAGCTTTTCCGAAACCTGTGTCTGTAAATATAATGCCGGGAACAAGGTATCGTAATAATCTCGTCTCGTTTTCACGAGGGCACTATTTAATTGTTCCTCATCAAGATTAGCCGGTTCAGGATCCGCTATATAAACCCCATAAAAATAATAATAAATAGTTAATAAGACATCTTGTGTGCAGAGTAATATCAACGCACTAATAACCGCTGCGACACCTAAACTCGGCGCCGTAGCAATGACAAGCAAAATGACTAAATTTAGACCGAACAACAATAAAAATTTTTTTATGGTTGTAATCGTATCCCTTTTTGTCCATGCATTTTCGCTAGCTGTCCGCTTATTTTGAGCAATTCTATAGCTGAAATAACATACGCTAGCGAGTACGGCCAGGCAAATCAACACATCACCTAACAACAGCAACGGGTTAGTCCATATTAAAATGCTAGCACCCGCGTTAAATAGGCAGGTTAATAATATAAACAATAGGCCGCCACTGAGCAGACTAACATGCTTGGTGATATTATCGCGATAATGTGCTCGTCTCCACTGCTGTTCGAGGCAATTTTTATCGATTTTTAAGTAGGAAACCGAGCTGATGCACAAAACAATTGAACTATGAATAAGCTTCAGAATACTGTAGGCAAAAAACGCGCTTAATAACACCGCTGGTAAAGAAACAAGACCCCATCCAAGTAAAATTAAGGCAATGATGGCTATTGATACTTTAAATACCGCAAATAGCAGCTTAAATGTGTCGCCTAAATTTTTATTTTTAGTTTTGCTAAAATAGCTATATATTCTCAACCCTGCTCTTGTCAGGTGTAAAATATAAAGGCTAAAAGTAAATGGAAGAGGAAGTTTAGTCAGGTATTTAGCGATAGTTTCGAGGCGTTTCAAGACGAACGACATGGCCCGCCAAAACTCAGTGGTAGTGATGTGTTTCTTTATGCTAGAAACAATCATGGGCATTAAGCTTATTTACCCCCTAAAAGGAAGGCCGGCATTATACTAAATTTTTTTAAAAATTTCTTGTTAAATATTAAAAATTTTTTATTTATTTCATATTTTTTCCTAAAAGCTTGTTAAACTAGAAAGAATCTTATTAAAATACGCACATGTCACTTATTTCTCCGACTCCTTTATTTGATAGTTTAAAATTTATCGATCCAAAAAATAGTCTTAAACATTTTCCGGTGTTGACACATGATAAGCCTTATGCCGGCCAAGATTATTCTCAAGCCTTACAGTTTCTATATAGTTATCGTGGCAGCGAGGCCACATTTAATGCGTATCGACGTGAAATTGAACGTTTACTACAATGGAGCTGGTTTGTTTTAGGAAAATCGATTAAAGAATTGCGCCGCGACGACTTTGAATCCTTTATAGAATTCTGTCAACAACCTCCTAAACATTGGATCGGCGTTAAAACCATAGCCCGTTATTTCACACATCAAGGCCAGAGAACTCCGCACCCTGATTGGCGACCCTTTGTCGCTACCATTAATAAAATGGCCAGTCAGCAAGGCATCATGCCGGATATAAAAAAATATGCCTTATCCCAAAAAGCCTTACAAGCAATTTTTGCAGTATGCGGAAGTTTTTATAATTATCTGATTCAAGAAGACTATATTCATTTCAATCCAGTCGCACAGATTCGACAAAAAAGTAAATTCATACGACAACAAAAAAGTAATCATCAAGTACGTCGCTTAAGTGAATTACAATGGTCCTATGTGATAGAAACCGCAGAAATGCTCTTTGCACAAAAACCGGATCTGCATAATAGAACCTTATTTATTATGAAAGCTTTGTATGGCATGTATCTACGGATTTCTGAACTCGCCGCTAGCGCACGCTGGGAACCGCAGATGGGTCATTTTCAAAAAGATGCCGATGGTAATTGGTGGTTTTTAACGGTCGGCAAAGGAAATAAAGAACGTTTAATTAGCGTCAGCGACGATATGTTAAATGCATTAAAACGTTACCGTGAAAGTTTAGGCCTGATGAGTTTACCAAGCCGCGGTGAAACCACGCCTTTAATTAGTAAAGCCCATGGTCAAGCTGCAATACATAGTACTCGACAAATTCGCTGTATCGTCCAAACTTGTTTTGATGAAGCTTTTGCGCGTATGGTTAAAGACGGTCTCAAAGACGAAGCAATAGAATTAAAAACCGCAACTGTACATTGGTTACGTCACACGGGGATTTCCGAAGATGTCAAACATCGCCCTCGTGAACATGTACGTGATGATGCGGGTCATAGCTCTAGTGCGATTACTGATCAATATATCGATGTCGAAATGCGTGCGCGCCATGCGTCCGCTAAGAAGAAAAAATTAGATCCTCTCGCTTGATACTCTTCGCACTGGAATTTTTTCCTGCGTTGCCGCTCAATTCGCAATCCTCATGTATAGAAAATACACTCCGGTTGCTTCATCATCGCGGCGCCTTGCCAAAAATCCCATTACTGTGAGTATAATTTTTCTCTCAATGAATCACGCCAGCCAATCTCTAGCGGCCAAAAATTTTTCAGTTAATTTCGCTTCATTAGAGCCAGGCTCGGGCTGCCAATTATATTGCCAAGTCGCTTGAGGCGGCAATGAGGTCAATATTGATTCTACACGCCCGCCACTTTGTAAACCAAATAAAGTCCCGCGATCATAAATCAGATTAAACTCTACATAGCGACTGCGTCGATATGCTTGAAATTGACGTTCGCGCTCGCCATAAGCAGTGTCTTTACGCAGTTTGAGTATCGGAAGATAGGCTAATAAAAAATGATCACCGACACTTTTAATAAACTCAAAACATTGCTTAAAATCCCATTGATTGAGATCATCAAAAAATAGTCCACCAATACCGCGTGCCTCTTGCCGATGCTTTAAATAAAAATAATCATCACAATTTTTTTTGTATTGCGGGTAAAGTTCTAAACCAAAGGGATCACAGCTTTGTTTAGCAATAAGATGCCAATGGCGACAATCTTCTAAAAAGGGATAATACGGTGTCAAATCAAAACCACCGCCAAACCACCATTGTGCAGCTTGCTGATCAGTGTCTGACACTGTAATAAATCGCAAATTCATATGTACGGTGGGCACATAAGGATTGCGTGGATGGAGAACTAGAGAAATTCCGGTTGCTTGAAATGCAGCAGCTGTTAGAGCAGGATGACGTTGGCTGGCACTAGGAGGTAAAGCCTCACCAAAGACATGCGAAAAATTAACAGCGCCGCGTTCGATCACCGCTCCTTCACTCAAAACACAGGTTTTTCCGCCCCCACCTTCGTTACGTATCCAATCATCAATCAAAAATTTTTCTTGTTGCTCTTCATTTTCTAAACTCAAACAAATTTTAGTTTGCAATGCGAGTAAATAATCTTTGATAGTCGGAATAATTACGTCATAATTCATAATAAAGTTTTTTAGTTAAAATTAAATCATCAATAAAAACTTGGAGCACTACATGCCTTGGATTAAAGCATTGCATATTATCGCCATGGTTGCTTGGTTTGCTGGTTTATTTTATTTACCGCGCTTATTTGTTTACCATGCTGATGCCAAAGATAGGATCAGTATTGAACGCTTTAAGATTATGGAACATCGTCTTTACTATTATATTATGGTACCAGCGGCTTTATTAACTCTTTTATTTGGATTAATTTTATTTAGCTATTCCGTTAACTATTATGCTAGCGCGACTTGGATGCAACTAAAATTAGCTTTAGTGGCCATATTAATCCTATTTCACCTCTATTGTGGAAAATGCTTACGCGATTTTAAGCTTGAAAATAATCAACACTCCAGCCTTTTTTATCGTTGGCTGAATGAGTTTCCCACCTTATTGCTGATTGCCATCGTCATCGTCGCTGAGGTACACCCTTTTGGTTTATAACTCTACCATCTCAAAATCTTCTTTCATCGCACCACATTCAGGACAACGCCAGGTTAGAGGGACATCCTCCCAACGGGTTCCAGGTAGAATACCATCTTCTTCCCAACCTTTCTCCTCATCATAAACGTAACCACAAAGTAAACACATATATTTTCTAAAAACTTTTGCGTCTGCTGTCATTTTTCCACTCTTTATAAATTAACTTATTGAACTTTATTATTCGACTTGTTTGAGCTTTGAATATAAAGAAATTATTCTTTTTTAGCAAAGTTTTTAAGCGGTTTTACCCCATAAGTTCCATTTTCAGCCAAATCCACAGCTTCTATTGCAGATCTCGGCTATTCGCAGCGGTCTAGAAAAGAATGAGAAGGGTCGTAATATTTTGTTAGAAAAACAGTGCTCGCACAAGGGCGGCTGCTAGTGTAATTTTTTAGAGCTTATTTTTCAACTGTAAATAAAGCGCGAACGAATTCCTGTGCCGAAAAAACCTGTAGATCATCAATACCTTCACCCAAACCAACAAAGCGGATCGGCAACGCTAATTTTTTTGCGATGGCAAAAATCACTCCTCCTTTGGCGGTACCATCTAATTTAGTTAGCATCAAACTGGTTAAAGATATTGCCTCATTAAAAGCTTCAGCTTGCAATAACGCATTTTGACCGGTGCCCGCATCCAGTATTAACATAATTTCGTGTGGTGCTGTTGCATCTAATTTACTAATGACTTTTTTAACTTTTTGTAATTCTTGCATTAAATTATGTTTGGTATGCAAACGTCCGGCGGTATCGGCAATTAACACATCTATATTTCTCGCTTGCGCCGCTTGAAAAGCATCATAAATAACTGAAGCGCTATCCGCACCCTGATGTTGAGCAACAATCGGGATATGATTGCGCTCAGCCCAAATCGTTAATTGTTCAGTGGCTGCTGCACGAAACGTATCACCTGCGGCTAACATCACTTGCTTCCCTTGCTTCTGCAAGTAATGAGCTAGTTTGCCAATACTCGTTGTTTTACCAACACCATTAACTCCTACCACTAATATAACAGTCGGTTTATGTGCAGAATTAATCACTAATTTCTGTTCACAGGGTTGCAGTAATTCACCTAATTGTTGTTGCAATACATCCCATACCGCCTGACCATCTGCTAATTGATTACGAGCCAGCTTCAACGTTAAATGCTGAATAATTTCTTGTGTCACCGTGGGCCCGACATCCGCTGTTAACAGTAAATCCTCAAGTTCCTCAATTAATGCGGTATCAACCTTTTTTTTACCTAATACTAAATTGGCAAGATTTTCGGTGAGTTGCTGACGCGTTTTCTGTAAACTATTTTTTATGCGATTAAAAAAACTATTTTTATTGCTAAGTTCTTGATTAGGAACGTCGGGTTGAGGTTCTTTGCGTTTTAAAAATTTAAACATAGACTATACTCACAGCAATTGGGTTTTGGGCAAGTGCCGCGCGATCATACAACAATTTATGTGTAGACAACATAAAACATTTATTTATTTAAATCGTATTTTTTATGAAAAAAGGTGAAGTAAAGATCATTGGTGGGCAATGGCGCGGCAGAAAACTGCATTTCCCTGCTACACCGGATTTACGTCCAACACCGAATCGCATCCGAGAAACTTTATTTAATTGGCTAACTCCCTATCTGGCCGATGCTCATTGTTTAGATTTATTCGCAGGTAGCGGTGCTTTAGGGTTTGAAGCACTGTCACGTCACGCTAAATCAGTTTGCTTTATTGAACAATCCAAGCTATTAGTCTCCTATTTAAAAACCCAGCTTAAACAGCTAAACGCTGAAAATCGCGCTCAGGTTTATCAGGCGCAATTTCCTTTTCTAGCAACACAATTATTCAAACCAAAAAAGCCTCTATTTAATATTGTCTTTTTGGATCCGCCTTTTCATCAAGATATACTAGGTCCTGCCTGCGTGTGGATAGCCAAAGAGGGCTTATTAGCACCTGAAAGTTTGGTTTATATTGAAAGCGAAGCGAACATTAAAAAGCTTTTGTTACCCGAAAATTGGGAGATTCAGCACTGTAAAACAGCCGGCCAGGTACAATATGCTTTAATTAAATCGACCCCATAAAAGCATGGCTTGACTTTATATTACCATCTTGCTTCAATGCAGGTGTAGGTTACAGAATTTTATCTAAAATAAGATAAGCATGAAAAAAATAACAGTCGCGCTTTTTGTGAGTCTACTATCCGGATGTGCTTCACAAAATTTACCTAACTCCATTACCCCTTCACTTAATGGCTCAGATGATGCCTCGGTTAAGCTAGCTGAAGCAGCACGTTCGGTGAGTCAATCATTAAATGAATTAAAAGAATTAGAAAAAGCGTCTAGTCCTCCGATTAGCAAACCATTGCCCTATCCTAGCTCTTCTGGATTAGAAAAAACGATTGCTTCGGTCGATTGGTCAGGTCCTGTAGAACCGCTATTACAGCGTATCGCCAAGCTTGCCAACTACCATTTAGAAATCATTGGAAAACTTCCAGCGGTTCCTGTTTTAGTGACTATTTCCTCACAAAATACACCACTAAATTATATCATCCGTAACGCCAATCTTCAGGCAGGAAAAAAAGCCAATATTATTGTCTATCCCGGTATTAAGACTATAGAACTACGTTATGCTAAATATTAAGCATAAGTATTTCTACAATTTATTTCAAAATGCAAAACCTAGTTACTCGCAGCAATGGGGTTTTTGTCTAGGCGCTGTGAAAATGAGTAACCGGAATGTATTCAAGATACCTGAGGATTGCGAATTGAGCGGCAACACAGACAAAAATTCCAGTGCAAAGAGTAGTTACTCGCCGCAATGGCGTTTTTGTCAAGGCGCTGTGAAAATAAGCAACCGGAATGTATTCAAGATACCTGAGGATTGCGAATTGAGCGGCAACACAGACAAAAATTCCAGTGCAAAGAGTATACGTTTATTAGCTGGTTTAAGCCTATGTGCACTACTCAGCGCCTGCAGCACTATCCAACCTAATTATAAAACCGTTGGTAGTTTAGATAATTTAGCACAATTACAAGATTTACATGCCCAGGTCACAAAAGATAAGAAGCAGATGACTGCCTTGCGTTCGCAGGCCTTACAAGATATTGCGATGAGTATAGGTGCGCAAGCGGGTTTAGCTTGGCGCTCTGAACATATTAATCAAGTATTAAGCAAAAATTCATCACAATTAGATCGTATTTTTAATTTTAATTTAATTTTACTCGACCACAATGTCATCCCTCCTGTACTCGTACAAGGAAATAATTCGCTTAAGCTTTCCGATGGTCAAACTTTACGTATCGACGATCGTACTTACCAAATTATTAGTCAAGCGCGTTTCACCACCGCACCACCTCAATGGCGTAATTATATATGGATGGATTACCAACATCCCGAATTACCTTTACCTGCTTTTTTACCAAAAACACCCGAAGAACGGGTAATCTGGAAAAAATATGCCACACTGGGCTGGCAGGATGGTATTAATCAAGCCAATGCTATTTTTAGTGATAACTTAGCGCGTTTAACACGTGATTACACCGGAATGGCTTTATATCAAAATTTACTATTGAAAGGTATGGTCAGCAAACCTTTTGTTGCACATACTGATCTCGGCGTTACCGGTGATAGTTCCGATTTACACATTAACGATCAAATATTGCGTATCACTTCGTTACCAAAATTACAAATTAATCCGGGTCGATGGAAATCTATCGTAACGCATGATGATGATGACAGCACATCTACTTCCCGATGAACCGGTACGCTTCACTTCGGCTTGTCTAGCTCGACTACTCATTCACTGCCAAAAGCTGGGTGCATCGGATATTACACTGCAGACAGGCGAACCCGTCTTTGCTGAAAGTTATGGTCGCTTGCACCGTATTACGCAACGTAAATTATCCAATACCGAAGTCGCCGAAATACTCAATCTTATCTATGGACCTAATGGGAGTGCACAAATTTTAAGTGGAGTAGATATCGATACGCATTATGAATTTCGGCCTAATCGTAACGAACGTTATCGATTCCGGGTCAATGCCACAGGTTGTTTAGTAGAAGGCCATGACGCGATACAAATAAGCTTTCGAACTATACCGAGTACGCCACCTAAAATGTCGGATCTAAAGTTAGAAAGTGAATTAATCAATGCGTTAGCACCGGCACAAGGCATCGTGTATGTCACCGGAGCGACTGGCTCCGGGAAAACCACCTTGTTAGCTGCTATCATTCGCGATCTCGCTGAAAAAGAAGACTCACATCGCAAAATTCTTACCTATGAAGCGCCAATAGAATTTGTCTATGACTCTATTGACATGCCCAGTGCCATCGTCAGTCAATCCGAAATACCTAGACATTTACCCAGTTTTGCAGCCGGTGTACGCAATGCCTTGCGCCGCAAACCTCGACTCATATTAGTTGGTGAATCGCGCGATCCAGAAACCATCGGTGCCTCAATCGAAGCGGCTTTAACCGGACATCCTGTGTATACGACACTACATAGTAATGGCGTAGCAGAAACCTTAAGACGTTTAGTCAATTCTTTCCCTGCTGAAGAAGCTAAAGCCAGAATGATAGATATTATTGAAACCATACGCGTGGTTATTTGGCAACAGTTGGTACCTAGTGCGGATGGTAAGCGCATTGCTTTACGTGAATTTTTAGTTTTTAATGAAAAATTAAGAGATATTTTATTAGATTCTAAACTGGAAAATATCAGCGCCAATACACGAGAGATGTTAAAAGAATATGGCCAACCGATGTCTGTGGATGCCAAACGCAAATTTGACGCCGGTCTCATTACGCAACGCGTATATAAACGCTTAATTCTGAGCACAGAATCCAACGAACAGCATGAAGAACATTGAAAACAATTGGCAGCCTACGACTAGCTTATCGATGCTACGTTGTCGCGCCAAACTTTTCGCCGATATTCGTGAGTTTTTTGCCGAACGCCAGATTCTAGAAGTAGAAACTCCACTGCTTTCACACGCTACGGTGACGGATCCACATTTACATAGTTTCAAAACTGAATATTGTCTAGATAATACCGAACAATCACAGACACTTTATCTGCAAACTTCCCCAGAATTTGCTATGAAACGATTATTGGCAACTGGATCGGGGCCCATCTATCAAATTTCTAAGGCATTTCGTAACCGAGGAGAATCGGGACGTTATCACAATCCTGAATTTAGCCTATTAGAATGGTATCAACCTGACTATGATCATCATCAATTAATGGATGAAGTTGAAACTTTATTAAAAAAACTTTTAGCATGTGAATCTGCACAACGTTTTAGTTATGCAGAAATTTTTCAATATTATTTGAATATTGATCCGCATCAACTTTCTATTCAAGAATTAAACCAAACTATAATTACACTAGGTATTAACACTGAAAATTTAGGTTTAAATAAAATTGAAGATTATTTAAATTTCTTGATGTCTCATGTCATCGAACCACAATTACCTAAACAATTAGTTTTTATATATGATTATCCTGTTACTTTAGCCGCGTTAGCCAAAATACGCAGCGATGTTACGCCGGTTGCAGAGCGGTTTGAAGTTTATCTACAGGGCATTGAACTTGCGAATGGATTTCATGAATTAAGTGATGCCAACGAACAATATTTACGCTTTAACAATGATCTAAGTATGCGTACTAGGCTTGGCTATCCCCAAGTACCTATCGATAAATATTTATTAGCCGCTTTGACACACGGACTACCTAACTGTGCAGGTGTTGCTTTAGGTATTGATCGTTTATTAATGCTCATGGCAAAAGCAGATAAACTATCAGATGTGATTAGCTTTCCCATCGACCGCTCATAAATTAAATCTAAGTTAAATTTATTTAATTATATCACTCAACTTCATCACTTTGAATTATCTTGACACCGACAGTTTTCATTTCAGAAATAGCTAAGCGTCCATCTTCTGGATTGACATTCACAGCTCGACATCCATCTTCGATCAAGTAAGTTTTGAAACCTAATTTACAGGCATCTAATACTGTATATTTAACGCAATAATCTGTTGCCACTCCCATAATATACACTTCAGTTATCTGTAACTCTTTGAGAAACTCTGCTAAGCCTGTTTCTTTTTGATGATCATTTTCAAAAAAACCACTATAACTATCAATTTCTGGATCATTACCTTTACGAAATACTTTGATAATATGATCTAATTTAAGATTTTTTACAAACTCTGCACCTTTCGTATTTTGTACACAATGTACAGGCCATAATATTTGTGACAACCCCGCTTGTTGAATAAATTCTCCGGGAAATCGCCCTTTATGATTGTTAGCAAAACAGGTGTGATCTTCTGGATGCCAATCCTGTGTAGCAATAACATATTTAAAATGTTGTTGCACACGATTAGCCACAGGAATCACTTCATCAGCATTATCTACTGCTAAGGAACCGCCAGGCATAAAGTCATTTTGTAAATCCACTAAGATCAAGGCTTTTTTCATAAAAGTAAGATTCCTGGAACAAAGAAAATTGTTATATTAATTTACTTGCAAATAAAAGGACTGCTCAGTATCTATTTATTTTAAACTCTTTTTGTAACTCAGGAAAGAGAAAAATAGATAACAAGATATCACTCTAAACTTTTTAGGTTTAATTTTAATTTGACTGACAATCGATGTAATGAAAAATACCCATCAGTTAAAGAGAGTCTTTAGCATATTGCATTCTTATTAAGATATTCAAATATGTAAAAATTTTATTTAGATTTAAATCTTTCTTCTAATTTATGTATTTTATTTATTTTTTTCGTTTTATCTTTATTAACATAAATTTTTTTTGGTTTACTTAACCCTTTGATGCAAAAATTCAAAGCAAAAAGTGAAGTATGCAGATCGGTATGTGCCGTGACTTTGGTTATTCCTGATTGAGTGGGATAAAAACTATCCTTTGCTAAAAGAGAATGATTTCTAGCCACGGCTGTTATTGCTGGTTTTGAAGGTATTTCTCCTATACCTAAATGATAATAATTTTTTTTAAAAGATAGACTCTGCTTTTTATTTATACCACTCGGATCTTTTTTTGAATATTTAATAAATACTGCTGGATCGTGTTGCTTGGAATTATTTTTAAAATAATTTGTATTGATATATTTTTGCGGTAATTTTGTATTTTTAATTATTAATTTTTTTGGTTGAAAATTTCTTTCTTGATTTAAAGTTTTATTTCTATAATCTGGAATTGACGGTGCTTTTTTTAATGAACCATAATTTTTTTTCGATCTTCTAATGCAATTAACGGTTCATCTAATAATACAGCTACTTTTTCTAACAAAAATTTTACATCTCCATATAGTAATGACATGTTGTCGCTGGGATGCTCAATTTTTTTTGCAAACGCTGCTAAGGTTTCCGATCCTTCAAGCTGATGAGTGATAACCCATAAACGAATATGCATAACGCTTAGCTTTAGTTCGACTTGCAAAAATTTGAAATTATCACTATGCAAACTACTTGCTTCATTTTGATAAACAAATTTGTTTAAATCAATTAAGTTAGCATTTCCTTGATAATAAATTGGTTTTTGTGCAGCAGATAAATGTGGATAAAGCTTTTGTTTAATGGTTTGTCCAAGTTGAGTTAATTCTTCAAGTGCCAGTGTTATTTCTGAACTAGATAATCGGTGTAATGAAAAAAAATCTTCCGTTAATAATGGGTCTTTTGGCATAAAACATCCTTATCTTTTTCAATTTTTCAATAATATTATCGAAAAATATTTATCACGGATAATGATATTATATAAAATATAAACTTGAGGGAAGAGATTTTTTTTCAAAAAATTTAAGTAATTTTTTATTTACTTAATACTGTTTTGGCTTTTAAAATAAGTTTTAATTTTAAATGATATAGATTTTCTTCTAAGCCCACCGGGTAAGCATGGGGATTTAATAGTCGTCGAATACTTTCATGGAATTGTTGTAATTCTTGATAAGTTTTTTCTTGGCTAGCTTTTAATAAAGGTCGTTTGTAAATTAATTTCCCTAGACGAAAAATTGGCGTTAATAAATCACGATGCGGCGTGCCTGCGGGAATGATACGTCTTTTCGTCGGATCGATAGGATCAATAATAGTAATATTCTCTTCTGAAATTCCTAATCTTTCATCGTAAATTGCATCAGCCATCGCTGAACCATCCACTCTATCGATGTAATAACGGCGTACCGATAAAATGCCCGGAGTGGAAATTTTAATAGTTTGTTCTGATAATTTAAGTTTGTTTTCCCAGATCCCTTCTGCCGACTTAATTGCACTCAGTTTGTAAACACCTTCGAGTGCCGGCTGTTCATAGGCAGTAATGAGATGCGTACCAACACCCCAAACATTAATGCTAGCCCCTTGTTCTTTCAAACTGGTGATTACCAAAGGATTCAAATCGTTGCTGCCGACAATGACTGCATCATGGTAGCCTGCGGCATCTAATAGTTTGCGCGCCTGTTGGCTTAAATAAGCAAGATCTCCAGAATCTAAGCGAATACCCGCTAATTTAAAGCCATTAGGTTTTAATTCCTCGCTAATTTTAATCGCATTTTTCACGCCCTCAAGTGTATTATACGTATCCACTAAAAAAATACACCGATCCGGAAAGGTTTGCGCATAAACACGAAAAGCTTCTAACTCATTAGCAAAACTGAGCACCCAACTATGTGCATGCGTTCCACGTACCGGAATATTTAATAATTTTCCGGCTAATACATTCGATGTTGCGGTACAACCTCCAATATAAGCGGCACGACTTGCCATTAACGCGCCATCAAAACCTTGTGCACGACGTAATCCAAATTCTAATACGGGCTCGCCTCGTGTAGCTTGCAACAAACGCGCCGCGCTAGTCGCAATAAGACTTTGAAAATTAATAATATTGAGTAAAATGCTCTCTAATAACTGACATTGTAATAAGGGTCCCTTAACACGAATTAAAGGTTCTTGCGGAAAAACCACGGATCCTTCTTCAACGGCATCAATATCACAGCTAAATTTTATTTGTTGTAAATACTCTAAAAAATCAGCATGAAATAATGCTTTGCCTTTGGTATCTGTTAATCCAGCTAAATAATCGATATCGTCTTTAGTAAATTGAAAATTTAGCAAGTAATCAATGAATGTGCCTAAACCTGCACAAATGGTGTACCTGCCATTAAACGGGGCTTGTCGAAAGCTATGATAAAAAACCGCTTCACGTTCGTGGATACCGGCTTTCCAATAACCATAGGCCATCGTCAATTGGTAAAAATCAGTTAATAAAACCAAAGAAGATTTATAGAGTTGTGCTAATGCATTTTGCATTGAAAAAAGACCCCAGCAAATAAGGAGAGTATATCTGTTTTTCTTTTAGTGATGGAAATTTCAAGATCAGATTTGCTGCTTTTTCTTGAATGGCTGCGCGCACGCTGGGTTAGCTTCAGCCATGCAAGGATCTTTCATCTTTATTTGAAAAATTCGCATTTTTTGACCGATATTATCAACCACCCGTTTGTTTTTCTCGAATTTCATCCAAAGTTTTACAATCGATACAAAGACTGGCGGTAGGACGTGCTTCTAAGCGGCGAATACCAATTTCAACGCCACAGGAATTACAGAAGCCATAATGACCTTCATCGAGTTGCTGTAAGGCATCCTCAATTTTTTTAATGAGTTTACGTTCGCGGTCGCGCGCACGTAATTCTAGATTAAATTCTTCTTCCTGAGTCGCACGATCGCTAATATCAGGTAAAGAAGTACCCTCATCTTGTAGATGATGCACGGTTCGACCCATATCTTCCAACAATACGCGTTTTCGCTGTAATAATAAACGGCGAAAATACGCTTGCTGGCTCGAACTCATATAGTCTTCCCCAGGACGTTCCTTATAAGGCGCTATATTTAAATCAATTTCTGAATTAACAGAAGTCAATTCTAGCCTTGTTTCTGGTAAAGAACGTTGTTTTTTAGATTCTTTTTTAAGTTTTTTATGTTCTGCCATTTTAGTTTCTATTGATGGTTGTTGTTTTACCGCAGGTAGCGCCTGGGAATCAGACTTTGCTTGCTGTTGTTTTTTTTTAGAAGGAGCTCGGATCACTTGTGCCTTCGCTACTTTTGTTGATTTTTTTTTAGCTATAGGCTTTCTACTTCGGGTAACACGAGAGGACGTCGACGTTTTTTTTGAGGTTTTGCTTTTGCTAGGCTTTTTTTTTACCCGACTAACTGCTTTTTTTTTAGTCTTTCTGCGAACAGTCTTACGACGAGTCGCTGGTTTCTTACGTGTTACAGCTTTTCTACGTCGTGGTTTACGTACAGCTTTTTTAGCCGCAGTTTTTCTACGACGACGTGGTTTAGCAGCAGCTCCCACTTTTTTCTTTCTGCGAACTGTTTTTCTTTTACGTGCAGGTGTTGCAGCTGTAGAGCGTTTTTTACGTCGCTTTGGAGCGGCAGATTTTCTTTTTACTGGCATAAAAAGTTCTCCTCTTGAGAATTTAACATTTGCCGGAATTGGCACACACACATAAACCAAACACATCTATACCAAAAATAATTCGACATGGCAATTATTTCAAAGAACCAACCATGTCTCTTCTTTTTATTAATGATTTATAGATCATATTTTCAATTAATTCCATTTTCCACTACTAACTCGTTGATGACCAGCCAAATCTTTGTAATTTTTTATCTGATGGTAGCCATATTTTAAAAAAAATTCCTTAACAAAAGTCGCCTGCTGATAGCCATGCTCTAAAAATAAAATACCGCCCTCTTGCAGATATTCACGTGATTGCTGAATAATAATTTCTAAATCATTTAAACCGTTTTTCCCTGAAATTAAAGCATTTTTCGGTTCGTAAGCCAAAGCACATTCCGTTTGCAAGTGTGGATCATCCGCTGCAAGATAAGGTGGATTACTAAGAATCGCATCAAACTTTTCTCCAGCTAATAATGCTTGGCACCAATCACCCTGACGTAGTTCTATCGTATGTAGGTGATAACGGCGGATGTTACGTTCGGCAACCTGTAAAGCACCAGAGGAATAATCGATTGCAACGAATTGCCATGTCGGTCTAGCCAAAGCTAATGCAACAGAAATTGCTGCCGAGCCTGTTCCCAAATCCACTATTTTTCGTTGTTCAGTGCTAAAGGTATCAAGTACCTGTTGTACTAATAATTCTGTTTCCGGTCGAGGAATCAGTACTTCCGGTGTCACTTCAAAAAGCAATGACCAAAATTCCTGTCGACCCAGTAAATAAGCAATCGGTTCTCCCGATTGTCGACGTGCAATCAATTGTTGTATGTATTTTTGCTGGGACGTTGTCAGTAATCTATCCGGAAGTTGACTATGTAATTGCACACGAGTAAGTCCTAAAGCATGCGCAAATAACAATTCCGCATCTAAATACGCGCTGGGACTAGTTCGATTTAATTCTTTGATCGCCCAACGCCAAGAGGAAATTAACAACATAATATCAACCTATTAGAATGCGAAGAGCCGCTACTCCTAGCAATGGGGTTTTAGTCAAGTGCCGTGATAATGAAGCAACCGGAGTGTATTTTCACACATGAGGATTGCGAATTGAGCGGCAACACAGACAAAAATTCCAGTGCGGAAAATAATGTTACTCGCAGGAATGGGATTTTTGTCAAGGCGCCGTGATAATGAAGCAACCGGAGTGTATTTTCTATACATGAGGATTGCGAATTGAGCGGCAACACAGACAAAAATTCCAGTGCGAGAGTATAGCTTAAAACTGTTGAGGATTTTGCTTACGTCGTATATAAGAGACAAAAAATAGGATAATTAATAAGGGTAATAAAACGGGTAACAAAATTGGAAATAAAATAATAGCGACGATAGTCCAAATAACGGCAATAACACCGATTATTAGTGCTCCGGCCCAGGTTAAAATAAACAGCAGTAAAATACTCAAGGAAAAAAAGAAAACTGAAGCGACCAAAAACCCCCAAACACTAACACCCACCACTACAGCTCCAGTAAATAAAGCCAGCGCGATGTGACCGCCAATAATCAGCAATAATAGTATAAACAATGCTATAGCCATTGATCGAAACATTAACATTTCCTCCTCAAGGACGCAGTATAAAAGGTTTACTCGTCATTGCGAGCACTAAAGTGCACGACAATCTATGGATGGCCACGCTCATTGCATTCGCTCGCTATGACGGGGATTTGCTATTCGCCCAAGGCCGCTAATTCGTCAGCTTGATATTCACGCGTCAAAGATTGAATAACTGGTTCTAAATGACCTTCCATGATATCAGATAATTGATACAACGTTAGATTTATCCGGTGATCGGTTAAACGACCTTGCGGAAAATTATATGTGCGGATACGCTCAGACCGATCCCCGCTACCGACTAAATCTCGACGTGTTTCTGCTTCTTCACGTTGTTGTTTGGCTTTTTGCGCTGCTAATAATTTAGCTTGTAATAAAGACATCGCGCGAGCACGATTTTTATGCTGCGAACGTTCATCTTGACATTCCACGACTAAGCCCGTGGGTAAATGCGTAATGCGAATGGCAGAATCGGTTTTTTGTACGTGTTGTCCGCCAGCGCCTGAAGCACGAAAAGTATCAATTTTTAAATCCGCAGGATTGATGGTGACATCATCCACAGTTTCGATTTCAGGAAGTATCGCTACCGTACACGTCGAAGTATGAACGCGTCCTTGCGCTTCGGTTTCAGGCACGCGTTGCACACGATGCGCACCGGATTCAAATTTCAAATGCGCATAAACAGCAGTCCCCGCAATACGCGCAATAATTTCTTTATAACCACCTTGCTCACTAGGATTCATATGAATAATTTCCATTGCCCAACCCTGATTTTCTGCATAACGCGAATACATTCGAAATAAATCGCCGGCAAAAATAGCCGCTTCATCGCCTCCGGCAGCTGCGCGAATTTCTAAAAAAACATTTCGTTGATCATTAGGATCTTGGGGTAATAATAAGCGCTCTAATTCTTTTTCTAATTCGACTTGTTTTTTTTGTGCAATATTAATTTCTTCGCTGGCAAGTTCGCGCACTGCCGAATCAGTATCATGTAAACACTGTTCGGCTTGATTTAGGATATCTAAGTTAGTCCGATATTGCTGAAAACATTGTACGACAGGGCCTAACTGAACATACTCCTTAGATAAGTCACGGAAATGATTTTGATCCTTGATTACACCCATATCACCCAATAAAGCGGTTAATTCTTCGTAACGTTCGACGATTAAGGTCAATCTATTGAATAAAGAGGTCTTCATACGACCACTTTATACCTAAAGCTAACCGCGAAGTCGAGTACTGAATAGTGCGTCATATAGAGCTTGGAAAATTGAATGTTAATGATTCATAAGCTATTCTAAAAAGGAGTAGACCGCTATAGCGGGCGCTATAAGGTTTTACACTAACTCGCAGCAATTGAGTTTTTGGCAAGTGCCGTGAAAGAATTGTGAATTAGCGGCAACGCAGTAAAAATTCAAGTGCGAAGAGTATATATAACCTGAGGGGATAGTATGAAAAAATTATTACTAATGGCTTCAGCTATTTGCATGGGTTTATTAAGTAGCATCAACGTGGCTAATGCCCACCCAGGCCAAAGTGCTTGTGCATTTAATGCTCACTTAGTAAAAAAGGCTGGTTTTGTTTCTGGAGCATACTATGACTGCGCTACCATACGTCAGTTATTGTCCAGACTCAACGTCGCACCACGTGCTTGTACAAAAATTGCATCATGTCAATATCGTTATGTTTGCAGCGAATATCATTATCTCGCTACCAATAAATTAATTCCTAACCGAGGCCCAACTATTTATTGGCATACTTCACAACCTTTTTAATAAAAAAGGAATGGGGCAAATTCAGGTATCCCTTCCCTAGTGAAGGGATATTTTTTTGTGCAAAATACTCTTCGCACTTTAATTTTTACTGCGTTGCCGCATTTGCTGGTAAAGTTTATTTATCTATTTTTGGTTACGCTTCATGTCGACATCAGTTAATGCTTCTATAGCCATTTCAGCACAGCAAAAAAATCAAATTGATTGTTACGGTGCTTGGACCTTACATGGCATTCATAAAAAAAATTTAGACCACGCTTTTAAAAAACTAAATCGCAGCACAGAATCGTCATTCATTTTAAATGCCGCAGCTATCACGCGTATGGATAGTAGTGGTGCCTGGCAACTTTACCAATGGAAAAAACAACTCACTAAAAAAAGAGATGTGCAGCTTACTGGTTTAAATCAAAAACACCATGCATTGTTTGCAATGATAGAAGAAGCAGCACATCAATTAAAACCTTTACCCAAGCCAAAAAGTTATACTGGTTTAGCCTTGTTGGGTAAAAAAGTAACTGAACAATGGCATGAGCTTAAATCATTTTTATGTTTTATTGGTAAAACCTTTACTACCGCTATTCAAACAATTTGGCAGCCCAATCAACTTCGTGGTCGTGCCATCATGAGTATCATTGAGAATACCGGTTTAGATGCATTGGGTATTATTGCTTTATTATCTTTTATGATAGGTATTGTCTTAACTTATCAAATGGGTTTTCAATTAAAAAATTTTGGCGCAACTCTGTTTATCATTGACTTATTAGGCCTTGCCATATTACGTGAGTTTGCACCCTTATTAACAGCCATTATGATAGCCGGTCGCAGTGGATCCGCATTTACCGCTCAATTGGGTATGATGAAGATCAAAGAAGAAATTGATGCATTAAACACGATGGGCGTCCCACCGAGGCAATTATTAATTTTACCCCGTATTTGGGGCTTACTGATTGCTTTACCCCTGCTCACCGTTTGGGCAGATATTTTTGGCCTACTCGGTGGCATGGCAATGACACATAATATGCTAAATATTAGTTACACAGATTTCTTACAACGTTTTCCAAAAGTTGTTTCACTTTCTTCGCTTATTATTGGTGTGGGTAAAGCGCCGGTATTTGCGCTTATTATCGCCAACACCGCTTGTTTTCAAGGTTTACGTGTCAGCGGTAGTGCCGATAGTGTTGGCAGACAAACCACGCGTAGTGTAGTACAAGGCATTTTTTTTATTATTGTCGCTGACGCATTATTTTCGATTTTATTTAGTAACTTAAATATCTAACCCTCACTGGATTATTCTACGTACATTCATGTCATCGAATAAGCGCTATAATGCCATTATGCATGCTTCTGACCCCGTTATAAAAGTTAAAAATGTTAAACTCCTCCTCGCGGGTCAATGGATCCATTGCGGCATTAATTTAGAAGTACAACACGGAGAAATTATTGGCATAGTCGGTGGCAGCGGTTCAGGAAAATCGACATTGCTGCGCGAAATTTTAGCCCTACTGACACCTACTTCTGGAGAGATTGAAGTTTTCGGTAAAAATTTAAACAAGCTTTCTGCAAGCGAGTTACTTAAAATACAATGTCGTTGGGGCGTATTATTTCAACAATCAGCACTCTTTACATCGCTTAATGTCATTGAAAATATAAGCTTTCCCTTGCAAGAACATACAAAATTGGACAAAACGACAATCAAAGAGCTAGCTTTAATTAAATTATTAGCGGTAGGATTACCGATGGATTCGGCCACAAAATATCCATCTGAACTGAGTGGTGGAATGCTCAAGCGAGCGGCTTTAGCACGTGCTCTAATCATGGATCCTGAATTATTATTACTCGATGAGCCCACCGCAGGCCTCGACCCACAAGGCGCAGAAGAATTTGATGCATTAGTCTTAAACTTGCGCAACATTTTAGGATTAACCATCGTCATGGTCACGCATGATTTGGATACTTTATGGCAAATTACCGATAAAGTTGCTTTTTTAAGTGCGGGACGCGTTTTGGAATTTGCACCTATGAAACAACTTACACAATCCAAACAAGCGGCTATAGTGGCTTATTTTCAGGGACCACGGGGGCGCATGACGCAACATCTTTACGAGGGAAATCATGGAATCTAAAGTCAATTATACCTTAGTTGGTGCTTTTGTTCTTATTTTGACCATCGCCCTCATTATTTTTATTACTTGGTTATCTGCGGGATTATCCACGAAGCGTTATAAAAGTTTCTTAGTCATCATGCATGAATCTGTGGCTGGCTTAGGGGTAAATTCTTCCGTTAAATATAATGGTGTTAATGTCGGTATCGTTAAGAAAATTTCTTTAAATGACCAGAATCCTGAACAAGTACGCTTGGTATTACAAATAGAAGAACATACACCTATTACCGAAGGCACAACAGCTACCTTAAATAGTCAAGGTTTGACAGGGATCACTTACCTGGCATTGCAAGGCAGTGATTCTAACCTAAATCCTATTCCACTCCTTCCGGGTGAAAAATACCCCATTATTAAAAGCGCTCCTTCTTTGTTTTTACGTTTAGATACGACTTTACGTGATCTGAATAATAATATGAATCAGATTACACAAGATATTAATGGTGTATTAGGGGGTGAAAATCCAGTATTATTTAGAAAGATTTTAAATAATTTATCCATAACCAGTAATCACTTAGCGGCGCAAAGTAAACGTCTCGATGCTATTTTAATTAATACCGCACGTTCAACACGTGCATTTCCATCGTTAATGAATACATTAACCCAACAAACGCTCCCGTCTACCAATCAAGTATTAAATAACCTAAGTATCATGACGGATAATTTACTTGAACTGTCAGATAATCTAAGACAAAACCCCAGCATATTAATTCGCGGACAGAAACCACCACCTTTAGGACCAGGAGAAGAATAAAGTGCTTAACTTTTTAGGTCGTGTGGGCTTTGGTAAAAATAATTGCGTCCACAAAGCAATAATAGCTTTGCAATGTTTACTGTTGTTATCGGCCTGTTCGATATTTGAGCCTATTAAAACTCCACCGATGCATTACTTTACTTTAGCCATGCCTGATCCAGATTGGGATAATTGTGCACAACAAGGGCGTAGCACAATATTGGTTAATCAACCTCGTGCCAATGCAATTTATAATAGTCCACGCATGATATACATCCCCGCTTGCTATCAAATCCAATATTTTGCACAAAATCGCTGGGCAGACGTGCCCACACAAATGTTACAGTCTTTATTAATCAATTCTTTACAACATACCGGCTATTTCCAAGCAATTATTAATACACCCTCCACTACTTATTATGATTGGGTGCTGAATACACAATTACTCAGCTTTCAACAAGAATTTATAAGCATTCCCAGTCGTTTCCGGATTGCGATGCGGGCGCAACTCATCGATGCCCGATCCAGACATGTCATTGCCACACAAGATTTTGTCGTGGTACAAACCGCAGCACATGATGATCCTTACGGTGGGGCGCTGGCTGCAAACCTCGCGGTACAAAAAATACTGAATGAAATTAATTGTTTTTGCTTAAGAAATTTAAGCTAAAATATCCAGGCTTTAAGCTTTTCATCCGCGGCTATTATTGTTTCAATCCAATTTAAGCTTTGTTAGGAAATAACCTAATGATATTTAAATGATCATTTTTTTGTTTCGTATCTTCAGACCAACTATAAATTTTTTTATCATTGCAGGTTTTTTTTAAACCATTTACTTTTTTTCGCAATGAATAATAACGATTGGTTTTCTTGATTCTTTTTCTTATCGATAACATAGTGATGTTTAACCTCAATGATGTTAAATGAGTAATAAATTTTTAATAGTATAAAAAAACAGATGAGCAGTATAAATAGATTATATTAAGTCTATATTAAATAAAAATTAAATTGCGCAATTAAATTATTAAAAATTAGGTTTTTTTACAATTGAAATTTAAAATATGCATTCAGAATGAAAATCCACACTCAGCAAAACTAAATTGGCTGTATAATAAAATACTATCTGATTCGGATAGTATCAAGTTCTGCAAATTATAGTAATGTTCTTTTTTGATTCCAATCATCTTTTTTAATAATTTTCATTATAAAATTAGCCTTTAGGGTTTGTTTTTAATATTATTAGAAACCAATAATGTTAGGATTCTTACATTCTAAATTAGTTAAATTAATTTAATACTAAATAGTGGAAAAAATTTCCTAATGATTAGGCATTACTCACTCAGTCAATTTTTAAAATGAAATATTTAAAAAATAAAAACTTAATGATGCAATTTTTTCCATTGTTATTAGTTTGTTACGAAATAACCAATTATTTAGCCAACGACATGTACTTGCCGGCTTTGCCGAGTATGATTCACGATCTCGGGATCAGTACCCGCTTAGCGCAACAAACCGTAACTGCTTGGTTTTTTGGTGCAAGCTCGTTACACCTATTATTAGGTCCGGTCTCGGATCAATTTGGTAGAAAACCGGTCCTACTTATCGGCGGGGTATTATTTACTACAGCCACTTGGATTTGTGCAATCACATCGAATATTCATATTTTATTGTTAGCACGCTTTATTCAAGGCGCGGTGGTGTCTACTCTAAGCACGGCTGGTTATGCCAGCATTCACGAAACCTATGATCGCAAACAAGCTATCCAAATATTGGCACTGATGAGCAGTGTGGTGGTGTTGGCACCTGCTGTGGGCCCTTTAATGGGTGGAATTTTTTTGCAATGGTTGAACTGGCGTTGGATATTTGTATTTTTAGCACTGAGTGCCAGCATCATTTGGCTAGGTTTATGTTTTATCATGTCGGAAACACACTCCACTACACAAAGATATATGTTTCGCTGGTCACATGTATTAATAAATTATCGACAGATACTAAAAAATAAAGCATTCATGCTTAATCTATGTATTATTAGTTTTAATGTCTTAGCTAAAGTTGCGTGGATCGTAGGCGGACCGTTTTTAATCATCAATCAATTTAAATTAAACACCTTGTATTTTGGTCTGATCCAAATTTTGGTCTTTGGCAGTCAGATTCTCGGTGCACAACTCGTCAAACGTGTTATCCATCGCATCGAAATAAATCGTTTAATTAATCAAGGGTTAAGCATTTCTCTCTTCGCTAGCCTGCTCGCGGTTTGTTTGAGTTTTATTTTTCCAGATAAACTCATAGGACTGGTCATTTGCTTAATGATTTTTTGTTTCGGTACCGCACTTTCCAGTCCTTTACAGCGACTTTGTATCGAAGCGAGCCCTGAACCCATGGGTGCACGCATGGCCATCTATGCGACTTCGATTAGTTTATTTTGTAGCTTGGCCAGTTTTTTATTTAGTTTTACCTATACTGGCAGTTTACTCTGGTTTGCTAGTTTACTGTTTATACTTGCCGGTCTCGCCAATCTCGTGCGCTGGTTTAGCTTGAAATACTTTTTTAGCGTTTAAATGATGCCATTCATATCAATATACCTCTAATTACTAGCCCTTCTTAAGTAAGCTAAGTTTAGTTTAAGCT
This sequence comes from Rickettsiella endosymbiont of Rhagonycha lignosa, assembly GCF_964031165.1. Lineage (NCBI taxonomy): Bacteria > Pseudomonadati > Pseudomonadota > Gammaproteobacteria > Legionellales > Coxiellaceae > Rickettsiella > Rickettsiella endosymbiont of Rhagonycha lignosa. The sequence continues at coordinate 1,010,389 of NZ_OZ035011.1, forward strand.
TCATACTATACAATGTTCTTACATTCCGAAGATGAGGTTTTTATGCCAATAGTCACTGATCAAGGAATAAATACAGCAAAGCTTTGCGAGAACAGCAAAAAATACTTAAGTCATATATTAGCAAATAGAATTGTAGTTGGCGCAAGAATAAAGGATCCTAACTTTGTAAGCTGGAAAGAAGTTTTAGGCAGACCAAAAGAGAAATTAGGAGCACATTTAGTTAAGCGCTTAGCTTGGCAGCTACGAGAAAACGCCGCATATGATGGTCCCCATAATAATGAAAGCTTTAAACAACACATTGTAAATACATTAATTACACTCGAATATCAACATCTCGAGCAAATTCCAGAATACAAAAAACAGCAAGCAAAATTACGTCACAAAAAACGTGCTTTGATTTCTTTAACTATCCTTGCCGCTCTAGCTACTGTATTCTTTTTCGCTCTACCGGTGTTAGGTGGAGCGGCTATTTTGGTCGGAGTCGTAAGCGCACTAATTGGAACTGGATTGTTATCCTATTCAGTCTCTGCTTTTGTCGGCGAAAAACTCATTGATTCGGAATGGATTGCAGAATGCTCGCATAAAAAAAATCAATTTCTGCAAAAAATGGATAAAGAGAAAACTCAAGCTAAATATACAAAGATAATAAAGACGACCAACAAAACACCTACTTCTGAAAAATATAAGCGGGCTTGTCCACAAAAATTTTTGGATAAAGCGCGTTTATCCACCATCATAGAAGAAGTTGATAATGAAAATGAAATAAAAAGCCGACAAATTCCTGTGGTTAAAACAGTAGCAGAGAATGAAATGCAAATAAGTAATTCAAAAATACGCTTAACAGCGGATGCAACGACACAAACACCATCCGATGATAAAAGTATGAGTAAACCTTCTATAACCTATAATGTTTCTTTTTTTATACCCCTAAAAACATCCCTTGATCCTATACAAAACTTTATTAGCCATAGCTATATATAAAAAGCTAAATCTTTTATTTAAAAAATAGTTAATCAAAACTGTCTAATAGCACCGTCAATAGCTCTTGTTGATTCAGTTGTGCGGCTTTACTGATAGCAACGCTCGGTTGATGTATCAGTTTATTGGTTAAACGATAGGCTAACTGTTGGATAACCTCTTCTTGTGCATGACCTTTTTTTAACAACGCTAAGGCTTTTTTGACTTCTGCATCCCTAAATTGTTCCGCTTGTTGACGATAAGAACAAACAATTGGCGCAGCGGCTGTTATTTGCAACTGCTGCTGATAATGTTGAACTTTCTCTTCTATCAGACTTTCAGCTTTTACAGCCGCAGCTTTTCGACCTTGTTGATTTGTCTGGATCAATCGATGCAGATCCTCAAGTGTATAAAGATATACATCTTCCAATTCATTAACACTGGATTCAATATCCCTAGGCATGCCCAAATCGGCGATAAACAAGGGCCGACGTTTACGTTCTTTAAAAGCCTGTTCCAACATCAATTTTTTAACCAGCGGCACATCACAGCTTGTTGCTGCGATAATGATATCTGCCTTGGCTAAAAAATATGGGATAGCGTTTAAACAAATTGCCTGACCGTCGATCACTTTTCCCAGTTTTTCTGCTAGCTGCGGAGTACGATTGGCAATCCAGAAATGACGCACGCCTTGAGAAAACAAATGTTTAGCTACTAAAGAAATAGTCTCACCCGCTCCCACCAACAAAACCTGAGTATCCGCTAAATGAGCAAAGATTTGTTTTGCACAAGTCACCACCGCGAATGCCAGAGAAACCGGATGCGCAGTAATATCCGTCGCCGTACGCACTTGTTTGCTGACAGAAAAAACATATTGAAACAATCGATTAAAATGTGTACCCGCAATCCCTAATGAATGGGCTAAAGAATAGGCATTTTTTATTTGGCCAAAGATTTGTGGCTCACCTAAGATTTTAGAGTTTAAACCGCTCGCTAAACGCAATAAATGACGTACAGCATGTTCTTGTTGATACACATACCAATGTGACTTGAGACTATCTTGAGGAAGTTTTTTATGTCGATATAACCAGTTCATGGTAGTTTGTGCATCGCCATTGATGCAGTAAAACTCCGTACGATGGCAGGTCGATAAGATCACCGCTTCTTCAGTTTGTGTGTCCTGCAACATAGCGCGCAAAGAACTTGCCAAATAATCCTTACCAAAACTAAGTTTTTCCCGAATGGCGAGATCGGCTGTTGCATGATTAATTCCACAGGCAAGCAAATTCATAAATTTACATTGCACTCCCCACCAAACTCGCCCATTCTTGTTGATAACGAATATCGATTATTTTAAATCCTGCTGCGCTATAAGTTTGTCGCACAGCATCGATTTGCTCATTTAAAATCCCGGCTAATACACAATAGCCATCGGTTTTAATTAAGGACCTAAAATAAGTCGCTAAATCAATTAATGGCTGAGCCAGGATATTAGCCAATAAAATATCAACTGGTTCTTGCAACTGAAAGTCCCTTGGCAAAACAATCGTTAATTTTTCTGTGGGTATATCATTTTGTTCGGCATTTATTCTGGTTGCGGCTAGTGCTTGCGGATCATGATCGATGGCAATCACGTGTTTTGCACCACATTTCTGCGCTGCTATACCCAAAATACCCGAACCACAACCATAATCAATCACGGTTTTTTCTTGCAGGAGCTGGGCATCTAACCATTCTAAACATAAAGCAGTGCTGGGATGTGTACCAGTACCGAACGCTAAACCCGGATCTAAACGGATATTCACGGCAGTTTTTACTGGCGGTTCATAAACACTAGGACAAATCCACAATTTTTTCCCAAAACACATCGGTTTAAAATCTTGCAACCACACGCGTTCCCAAGCTTGGTCTTCGACTATTTCGCTTTGATTCCCAAAAATAATTTTTTCATCAAATGTTCGGGTTAAAGCATCCATCAATGTTGACAGTACAGTATGCTCTGCAAATATCGCGCTTATTTTAACCTGTTCCCAGAGAGGTGTACTATCCAGCAAAGGCTCATAGAGATTTTGTTCATCCAATGCCTGCCAAGTCACTGATAAAGCTTCAGCGTCTTCTAAAAAATTACTCAGCACCTCTGTATGCTCACGCAGTGTATTTAAGTGCAATTGCAGGTAACGCATAGAATTACAACGCTAAACGTTGTTCAAGATAATGGATATTGGTTCCACCTTTAATAAAATTGGCATCACGTACTAAGGCTTGATGCATAGCAATATTTGTCTGTATACCTTCAATAACAATTTCATCTAAGGCATTGCGTAATCGTGCTAATGCAATTTCACGCGTTTCGCCATAAGCAATTAATTTACCTATCAATGAATCATAATAAGGCGGGACACAATATCCAGTATAAATAGGTGTATCCATCCGGATTCCTGGACCGCCTGGAGCATGGTATAAGCTAATCGTTCCAGGGGATGGCATAAATGTTTTTGGATCTTCGGCGTTGATACGACATTCGATCGCATGACCACGGATTGCTATTTGTTTCTGTTTATAATTTAATTTTTCGCCCGAAGCGATATGCAATTGTTCGACGACTAAATCAACACCGGTAACCATTTCAGTAATTGGATGTTCGACTTGGATACGTGTATTCATTTCGATAAAATAGAAGTTACCATTTTCATACAGAAATTCAAACGTTCCTGCCCCACGATACTTCATATCGCGACAAGCTTTTACGCAGAGTTCGCCCATATGTTGGCGTTGTTTTTCGGTAATCCCAACGGCAGGGGCTTCTTCAATAACCTTTTGATGACGGCGCTGCATAGAACAGTCACGTTCACCTAAATGAATAGCATGACCTTGACCATCGCCTAATACCTGAATCTCGATATGTCTAGGGTTGGTTAAAAATTTTTCTAGATAGACACTCGCGTTTTTAAAATTAGCTTGTGCTTCGGATCGCGTTATTGCAATCGCATTTAAAAGTGCTGCTTCACTATGCACCACGCGTATTCCTCGCCCACCACCACCACCCGCTGCTTTAATCAAAACTGGATAACCAATTTTTTGCGCAATTTTTAGATTTTTTTTGTCATCATTATCTAATTCACCTTCAGAACCAGGCACGCAAGGAATTTTAGCTTTACGCATCGCATTGATTGCCGAAACTTTATCGCCCATCAAGCGTATTGTTTCAGGTTCAGGGCCAATAAAAACAAAACCACTTTGTTGTACGCGCTCAGCGAAATCTGCATTTTCAGAGAGAAAACCATAACCTGGATGTATGCCCACTGCATCAGTAATTTCGGCTGCACTAATAATAGCGGGAATATTTAAATAGCTGGCGCTAGCAGGCGGAGGACCGATACAAACGGTTTCATCGGCTAATTTCACATGCTTTAAATTATCATCGGCCGTTGAATGTAGGGCGACAGTTTGTATGCCTAATTCTTTACAGGCACGTAAAATACGTAGAGCAATTTCGCCACGATTTGCAATAACGACTTTATTTAGCATTATTTTTACCTACCCAGTTTATTAGCATACCAGCCGTTTCAACAACGAACTAAAGCAAATTAGTAAGTTTCTATTCAATGATAAATAAAGGCTCATTAAATTGAACCGGCGTACCATTATCTACCAATCTCGCTTTAATTACGCCTGATCTGTCTGCTTCGATGTGGTTCATCATTTTCATGGCTTCAATTATGCACAAAATTTCGCCCTTTTTAACCTTCTGACCTAAACTTACATAAGGGGGTGCATCGGGGTTAGGTGCCAAATAAACGGTACCTACCATTGGTGAGCGCACTCTATGTCCGCTTACTTCAGCTTCTGCAGAAACTGATTCAGGTGGCATAATCCCACTCGAAGGACTAGGCTGTAAGAATGTTGTCCGAGCAGGTGAAGATGATTGTCGCTTTATGCGTATCGATTGATCTCCTTCAGAAAATTCAATTTCAGTCAAACCATGCTCATTTAGGAGTTTAATAAGCTGATTAATTTTTTCCGAATCCATAAAAAACGGCCTCTTTTTCAAACAACAATATGCGGCTTATTGGAGCATATCCTAGCTGACTTTGCTAGTCTTTCTATACTCTTTGCGCTTGAATTTTTTATCTGTGAGTATACACACAAGTTTGTTAAGCTTAATCTTCTGAATTTTATGGCTTTTTAATAATCGCTAGCATAGAGATAGCATTATGCAAAATCTAGGTTTAAAAAATCCGCATGACGCTCACCGGTTGAGCTTAGCTGAAATTAGCTGCACACAACTGCTGGGTGTGGGTCCAAAAATCAGCAACTATTTAAGCAAATGCGGCATACTTAACTTGCAAGATCTACTACTCCATTTTCCTTTGCGTTATGAAAACAGAACACAACTCACTCCCATCAAAGATGTCCGTTGCGATAGCAATGTACTGATTACAGGTGTAATTCATCCTGATCCGCACGCGAATAAGAGTAGAAAGGGATATTCTTGTAAACTCAGCGACGAAACCGGCAGTATCAACCTACGATTTTTTCATTTCAAGCTTAAACAATTTCAACAATTTAAAAAAGGACTCCGTTTACTGTGCTTTGGAGAAGTACATGCCAAAAAAAATAGCTTTTTTGAATTAGAAATGGTACATCCTGATTATGAATTTATACGTAATCAGAATCAGCTTCTATTACCGACTTATCTAACGGGTGTTTATCCGAGCACGCCCGGTATGTCTCAACGCTTATGGCATAAACTTATCGCTCAAGTATTTCATTTACTATTCAAAAATTTTAAAACTAAGTTAATTCACAAGCAACAACATTATTTCCCTGAATACTTACCTGAAGATTTATTAAAACGAATTAAATTCCCTTCTTTATTAGAAGCTCTATATTATATCCATCGCCCACCGGCTGACGCACCCTTAGAGGAATTAGCCACTGGAAAACATATTACACAACAACGCTTAGCATTAGAGGAGTTACTTGCCCATTCGCTCAGCGTGCAACAAATGAAAAAAAAACGTGCTACTGAAACAGCACCACGTTTAAAAATAGATGCTGCATTAATTAAACGTTTTTTGACGGCCTTACCCTTTCAATTAACACAGGCACAAAAACGTGTTATCAAAGAAATTAATCGAGATATGCAAGCAACCATCCCTATGCAACGCTTATTACAAGGCGATGTCGGTTCAGGCAAAACGGTAGTCGCCGCCTTTGCTGCATTACTTGCCATTGCTAATCATTACCAAGTCGCCTTAATGGCTCCAACTGAGTTATTAAGTGAACAACATTATCAACATTTTTATCGCTGGTTAACCCCTTTAGGCTTTCATGTTGTTTGTTTAAATGCAGGCTTACAAGGAAAAGTTAAAAAACAAACATTGGCTGATATAAAAACCGGTAAAGCCCATATTGCTATCGGCACTCACGCTCTTTTTCAAGATGGGGTGCATTTTGCAAACTTAGGTTTCATCATTGTTGATGAACAACATCGGTTTGGTGTGCAACAACGCTTAGCCTTATGGAAAAAAGGTCAACAAGAAAATTTACAAGCGCATCAACTCTTCATGACTGCCACACCGATTCCCCGAACCTTGGCCATGACAAGCTTTACCGACTTAGATATTTCTTTTCTGGATGAATTACCACCCGGTCGTCTACCAGTACAAACTATTGTTCTTTCGGATCATCGCCGTTCGGACGTAATAGAAAGGGTACGCGCCACGTGTACACAACAAAAACAAGTTTATTGGGTATGTCCGCTCATTGAAGAATCGGATTTACAACATTATCAAGCCGCTGAAACAACTTTTAAAATCTTAAAAGCCGATTTAACAGGTCTACGCTTAGGCTTGATACACGGAAGACTGCCTAGCGCTGAAAAAGAACGTATTATGCGTGACTTTAAAAAGGGTGAAATTGATTTATTAGTAGCCACTTCGGTTATCGAAGTCGGTGTCGATGTCAGTAGTGCTAATTTAATTGTGATAGAGAATGCCGAACGCTTAGGTTTAGCACAACTTCACCAATTACGCGGCCGTGTAGGCCGTAGTGATAGCAAAGGTTTTTGTATTTTGCTCTACCAAACTTTATCGCCTTTAGCCAAAGAACGCTTAAGTATTATGCGCAACAGCAACGATGGTTTTATGATTGCGCAACGCGACTTGGAATTACGCGGTCCAGGTGAAATATGGGGCTTGCGTCAAACTGGCTGGCAACAATTACGCATCGCCGATCTTAAACGCGATCACCATTTAATTCCGCATGTCCTTAATCTTAGTACCACGTTGCATAGCGAATATCCTTTTTTGATCGAGCCTATCATTCAACGTTGGGCACAAAACAACGATGGCAGCTATAGCAAGGTTTAGACTGATTTCCTTATGTTCTCATAAAATTACAAAAAACCCGGCTATCAAGATTAGTCGCTCTGTTATTAGTTGCAGTATAAGAAGGTGGTGGGAAAAAATGTGCTGAATGCTCTAAAGAAGTCCGGATAGAAGGATATACCGTAGATGTGTTGACAGGCGTCGAGAAAGTTGCACCATTCTTCATGGCTTGTTGATAAGTAGGCAGCTCCGAATAGCATACAGGCGCTGTAGGTGGCATATTATCCATTACCTCGCGATAAGAGGGTGGCGGTGATAAACAAAAACGATGTAATGCATTTTCCAACTCCAGCAACTGTCCTTTATTATTGTGCCGAAAACAAAATGAGAAGATTCCAAAGCCAAACTGCACAACGCCTACCAACGAATTGATAATTCCATATGCTGCAACAGCCACAATCGGAATAATAAGTAATGATATCCAGCTTGTATTAACGGGATAGAGGCCAATTAGCAATAGCATTAGCACACATCCAGCTACAGCTGCCACTACAAGCGCTAAGCCGAAAAAGATTTGTTTAATTGCTTGCTTTAAACCAGACTTTATTTCACTATTTTTATCCTTTTTTTCAGTATATTGCAGATATTTTTTCAGTGTTGTGACGGTTTCAGAAGTTGCATTACCGCGTTGCATCTCGTTTAATATCGCACAGACTAATCCCGTATCAGAACTTTTAGGTAAAAGAGATATTTCTCTACATGCATTGAAATGGCTAAAGACATTATCATCCAGCACAAAAACTTCCGAGTAATGCTCACAGAAAGGAGCAATATGCAAACCACGCAAACCATTTAAAGTCGACGCATCGATTTTTTTTATCCGGTATTTTTTCATGTTTTTCCTCCTTAAAAAAGTCACTGTTTTTGCCAAACTCCTTAAATAGAATAGCATCTTTCCGATCTAAATTGAGAATGATCGCCATGAATATTAACATTATCATAAGGGTTGTTAATCACCGGAACATAAAACAAACTGGGACCATTTGCACGACCTATTGGTATGGTCGATCCATGGTCTCTTATCGCATCTTCTAATAATACATCCTCATAAGTAGGAAGTAGAGATAACGAAGATAAAGATTCTGGATAATTCTCGTCAGTTGATGACATAGAAGAAAAAAGTAATTTAAGAAAATTTATTTTTTCCATGAGTTTCCCTTCTAATTCATGTAAAGCCCGTTCATTTTTATTAATTGACCATATTGAAAACAGCCAAAAACTTAAACTGTAAAAATCTGCAATTAAATTTCCATAAATTAAAGTTTTACTCGCCGGAAAAATTAATAAACACGTATGTAAAATTATAAAAAAACCGGTCATCATACCGGGTGTTATCGCATAATAGGCTCGATCATTTTGTACTTGTTTAATTAAAAACCAATATTTTTTGAACATTCTTCCTAACTGAATCAATTCAGCTGGTTCAATATAATCTTTTTCTAATTCTTGAAATAATTGCTCAATAAGCCGTTGCGGAGTGGGTGATCGCCGAAAATAAGCCAAGAAGTGACAAGGATGAAGTGGCTGAATAGTCACCTCAACATAGGCTTCTAACTCAGTGGAACCGATTATAAATTCGGGTATACCCCTTAGAAAAGAAGCAAATTCTAATTTAATCCGATAATTATTTCCATTGTTTGGCATTTTTTTCCCTAACTAGAGTTTATCTGAAAAAATAATTTTATTATTTGCTTGCTACTAGAACGTGTATCGTCGCTGCGTTGTACTATAAGTAGCTTCATAGCTATCACTCTCGGATGAGGAAGAAGATGAAATATAAAATTTTACAGTACTTCCAATCCTTTCATAAGAAGAATTAGGTGTATTATTAGGTGTGCGTGGCCCTAAAGCGAAGGTTTCGGATTTGACGTGTAAATCTGGTGAGGTAGCCGCTTTAGTTTTGAAGTGAGATATTAAGAAATTGATTTTATTGTTTAGCATTTTCGTCCCTGTAAATTTTTACATCCTCTTATTTTATACTTAAATAAAAAACTAATACACTATTTTTATTTAAAAAATTTATAAATTTATTGACTTAATGTTAATAAGCTAAGTCGACGGCGAATAGCCTAACTACTCACCGCCCGTTTTAGATTAACTGGTTTTTTTCTTAGGCATATACAAATCAGTGATGGTTCCTTCAAAGATTTCACTGGCTAGCATCACCGTTTCAGAAAGCGTTGGATGTGGATGGATCGTTAAAGCAATATCTTCAGCTTCGCAACCCATTTCTATTGCGAGTGCAATCTCAGCGATCAATTCACCGGCATTGGGACCCACTATACCCGCACCCAAAATACGCTGCGTCTTCGGATCAAATAATAATTTAGTCAGACCTTCATCGCGTCCTTGTCCTAAAGAGCGTCCACTGGCAAGCCAAGGAAAAACGGCTTTTTCATAAGGGATCTTGTTTTTTTCATCGGCATTGGCAACTGTTTCCGTTAAACCAACCCAGGCAATTTCCGGATCGGTATAAGCTACGGAAGGAATACAACGTGGTTCAAAAAAGTGTTTCTTACCCGCTATTACTTCAGCGGCAACCCGCCCTTCAGCAGCTGCTTTATGCGCCAGCATAGGATTACCAACGACATCACCGATAGCAAAGATATGTGGAATATTAGTTCTCAATTGTTTATCTACTGGAATAAATCCTTGTTCAGTAACGGTGATACCTAAGGCTTCAGCACCAATGAGTTTTCCATTCGGTTTACGACCAACAGCCGATAAAATTCGATCAAATCGTTGTGGTTTAGAACTTTCAGCTCCGGCAAACGTCACCCATAATCCATCTTTTTTTGCTTCAACTTTAGTGACTTTAGTTTTTAATAAGAATTTATAATGGTTTTGTAGACGTTTATATAAAGGCATGACGATATCTTTATCCGCGCCATTAATGATCATATCACCTGCTTCTACCACCGTAATATCACTGCCCAATGCATGATAAACCGTAGCCATCTCCATGCCAATAATGCCGCCACCTAACACTAAAAGATTACCTTTAACTTCTTTTAATTCGAGTGCACCGGTAGAATCGATAATCCTCGGATCCTCGGGTAAAAAAGCTAAGCTTATCGGTTGCGAACCCACCGCAATGATGGCTTGCTCGAATACAATTTTTTGTTTTCCAACCGTTAGTTCATTTTTTCCGGTAAATTTTCCATCGCCAAAAACACATTCAACTTTTCGTTGCTTGGCTAATAGAGATAAACCTCCGGTTAATTTTTTTACTACGCTGTCTTTCCAAGTGCGTAATTGTTGAATATCAATTTTAGGCTTACCAAAACTCACACCATATTCTGCCATGGCACTGGCATCTTCAATGACTTTGGCAGCATGTAACAATGCTTTAGAGGGAATACATCCAACATTCAAACACACACCGCCTAAAGTAGGTTCTCGTTCAACTAATATAACTTTTTTACCTAAATCAGCTGCACGAAACGCAGCGCTATAACCACCTGGCCCACTGCCCAATATGAGTACTTCGGTTTTTTTAATTTCTAACTCAGCCATAGTTTCCTCTAAAATAATTTAATACATGAATAAACCAAATTTGATACTATATTTAATGCAATTAGGTTTTATTTTACTAGGTTGAGTCTATAAAGCAGGGATTGATGCTGTCAACAAGGCAAAAATAATGAGTAAAGCGGAGTTGACACGGAGTCAATGAGCATTTGCGAATTATTTTTAACGTAGTTGACGGTATCAAGAACACTTTAGAGACTCAACCTACAGTAGCCAACGACGAATATCTGATAAACATGCGCTTAAATGCATAATAAAACGCGCTCCCTCCGCACCATCGATGACACGATGATCATACGATAGCGATAAAGGTAACATTAATCGTGGCACGAACTCTCCATCCTGATAGAACGGTTTAAACTGTGCTTTAGACACACCTAAAATAGCGACATCCGGTACATTGACTATGGGTGTAAATGCTGTACCACCGATACCACCTAAACTTGAAATAGTAAATGAACTGCCTTGCAAATCCACATTCGTCAATTGTTTTTCGCGCGCTTTCAGACTCACCTTCCCTAATTCCTGGGCTAATTCTAAAAGACTTTTTTTGTCCACATCCCTAATCACCGGTACCACTAAACCTTCTGGTGTATCGACAGCAATACCAATATGATAATATTTTTTTAGGATTAACTCTTCGCCATCAGCCGATAAAGAAGCATTAAAAGAGGGAAATGCTTTTAAACTGGTGACTACCGCTTTCATAATAAAAACTAATGGCGTTAATTTAATATTTTGTTTGGCTGCAAACCCTGTTTGCGCTTTGCGAAAAACTTCCAATTCAGTGATATCTGCTTCATTAAACTGTGTTACATGCGGAACTAACAACCAATTACGATGCAAATATTGTGCAGTTAATTTTTTAATTCGTGATAAAGCCAGCTTTTCTGTTCTACCGAATTGATTAAAATCAATTTCCGGCGCGCTAGGTAAACCCATCTGACTACTAGAACCTTGACTTAAATGTGCTTTAACAAATTTCTGTAAGTCTTCTTTGATGATACGACCTTTTTGTCCGGTACCGGAAATTTTATTCAGATCGATACCAAACTCTCGCGCTAAACGTCGGACACCAGGACCTGCATGGATATCACCTTTGTCCTCTTCTTCTGTATCTATTTCTTGCTCAAGTTCAGCGGATCCAGATACAACTTCTTCCTCTTTTTTTATATTTTTACTGTCTATTTCTGGCGCAACCGCGGGTGAAGCGGTATCTGAAATTGATCGTTTTTTCCTCACCGCTTTTTCAGTCGATGCATTTGATTCTTCTGTTTCAATGATTGCAATCAAATCACCTTTTGAAACTTTATCCCCTTTCTTGACTTTTAATTCTCTTAACTTTCCGGCTAAAGGTGATGGAATATCCATCGATGCTTTATCACTTTCTAGCGTAATTAATGCATCTTCGACAGCAATATCTTGGCCTATTTTAACGGGTATTTCGATAATTGCCGCAGCAGCAACATTACCTAAATCTGGAACATGTATTTCTTTTAAACTAGACAAACGTTTTCTCCTCGATACTCTTCGCACTTGAATTTTTGTCTGTGTTGCCGCTCAATTCGCTAGGGTTGTTAACATAACCCTATTTTTAAATACACGGCACTTGACAAAAAATCAATTGCTACGAGTCACTATTTTTTGCACTTGAATTTTTTGGCTATGCTGCTTCTCAATTAAATGGTAAATGGATTTGGCTGTTTAGGATCAATTGCATACTTTTTAAAAGCCTGTTCGATTTCGGTCGTACTCACTAAACCTTCTGCCATCAAGGCATGTAAGCTGGCTAGAACAATATAATAACGATTCACTTCAAAAAATTGTCGTAACTGCTCACGCGTATCACTACGTCCATAACCATCTGTTCCTAAGACCCTATAAGGTGCTTTAATAAATCCACGAATTTGATCGGCATTTAAGCGGATATAATCGCTTGCGGCAATCACCGGTCCTAATCGATTTTCTAAACATTGTGTCACATAGCTCTGTTGTTCGGGGTCATTAGGATGTAATAAATTATGTCGCTCAACACTTAACGCTTGTTTACGTAATTCTGAAAAACTCGTTACACTCCAAATATCAGCGGTCACGCCAAAATCTGTTTGTAATAACTCCGCAGCGGCAATCACTTCATTTAATATCGTACCAGAACCTAATAATTGTACATGTCGTTGACTCGGTTTAGTTTCGGATAATAAATACATTCCTTTAATGATGCCTTCCTTATTAGCTTCGCTTAACGCGGGATGGGCATAGTTTTCATTCATCAAAGTCAGATAATAAAATACATTTTCCTGATCTTGCATCATACGGCGCAAACCGTCTTGAATAATGACGGCAAGTTCATAACCAAAACACGGATCATAAGCAACACAGTTAGGTACTACTGAAAAAAACAACAGATTATGCCCATCTTGATGCTGTAAACCTTCGCCGGCTAAAGTTGTTCTGCCTGCTGTTGCACCTAAAATAAATCCACGTGCTTGCATATCACCCGCAGCCCAAACAAAATCACCGACTCGTTGATAACCAAACATCGAATAATAAATATAAAAAGGAATCATGCTCAAATTATTCGTACTATAAGAAGTGGCTGCTGCCATCCATGAACAAAATGCGCCGCCTTCATTAATTCCTTCTTCTAACAATTGGCCTTTTTTATCTTCACGGTAATACATTAATTGACCCGCGTCGACAGGATCATAAAGTTGACCTACGGGAGAATAAATTCCAATCTGACGAAATAAACCTTCCATACCAAACGTGCGTGATTCATCAGGTACTATGGGTACGATACGCGAACCTAAGGTTTTATCTTTTAACAGATGACGCAAAATTTCCACAAATATCATCGTCGTAGAGATTTCTCGTCCATTGGAACCGAGTAATATATTCTCAAAATTATTTAATGGGGGTGCCGCTAAACTTTCGTCAGCATGCGTACGGCGCGCCGGTAAATACCCCCCCAACTTTTTACGTTGTTGTTTTAAATACTTATTTTCTGGACTATTTTCACTCGGACGATAAAAACTTAAATTTTCAACCTCCGCATCACTCATTGAGAGATTAAAACGATCTCGAAACGCAAGTAGCTGTTCTTGTGTCATCTTTTTCTGTTGATGCGTAATATTTTGACCTTCACCCGCGGTGCCCATACCATAACCTTTGATGGTTTTAGCTAAGATAACCGTAGGTTGACCTTGATGTTCGACTGCCGCTTTATAAGCCGCATAAACTTTTTTAATATCATGTCCACCGCGTTTTAGCAGCCAAAGTTGTTCATCGCTCATATCCGCAACCATGGCTTTTAATTCTGGATATTTCGCAAAAAAATGTTCACGTATGTAAGCGCCATCTTTAGCACGGAAATTTTGATATTCCCCATCAATGGTTTCCATCATTAGCTGGGGTAACAAACCTTGTTTATCTTTTTTGAATAAAGGATCCCAAGCACTACCCCATAAAACTTTGTTAACATTCCAGCCTGCGCCGCGAAATACACCTTCGAGTTCTTGAATTATCTTGCCATTCCCACGTACTGGTCCATCCAGTCGTTGTAAATTGCAATTAATAACAAAAATGAGATTATCCAATTTTTCCCGCGCCGCAATACAAAGTGCACCGAGCGATTCAGGTTCATCCATTTCTCCATCACCACAAAACATCCAGACTTTTCTATCTTTGTTATCCAATAAGCCACGATTTTGTAAATATTTTAAAAAACGCGCTTGGTAAATTGCCTGCATCGGCCCCAAACCCATGGAAACCGTAGGAAATTGCCAAAATTCTGGCATCAGCCATGGGTGGGGATAAGAAGAAAGACCTTCTCCGCCGATTTCTTGACGAAAATGTGATAATTGTTCTTTCGTTAAGCGTCCTTCTAAAAATGCGCGTGCATAGATACCTGGGGAGGAATGACCTTGGATGTATAATAAATCGCCGCCGTGTTCAGAATTGGCCGCATGAAAAAAATGATTGAAACCCACTTCATACAAAGTTGCCGCCGAGGCATAGGTTGCTATATGACCACCTAGTTCAGAAGAAACCTTACCCGCCTGTAATACCATCATCACAGCATTCCAACGAATTAATGCCGCAATACGTTTTTCTAATTTTTCATCGCCAGGAAAAGGTGGTTCCAACTCGACAGGAATCGTATTCACATAAGGTGTGTGTAAGCAAGCGCTTAGGTCCAGACCCCGTTGACGCGCCTTATTGATAAGCTGTTGGATAAGAAATTGTGCCCTATCTGCGCCTTCAAACTTTAATACAGATAAAAGTGCATCTATCCACTCTTTGGTTTCAAGAGGATCCTTATCTAAGCAAGGAGTTTGCTGTGTCATATCAGGCTTACCTTTAGAAAAATATTCTTCGATTATTTTTTTTACAAACTGCTTAGTGACCTAACTATAACAGCACACCCAGCGTAACAGCGAATACGATAATTAAAAAGAGGATTAAATCACGGTCTATGAGTCTTAGAGCAGAATCATAGTTTTCATTAGTAAATTCAGTCGATTCGTCTAGTCCTAAGGCAATACGACCACTTTTTTCAATGAGCTCTCGATTCAATGAAACGTCTCTTAGCAAGTAATCTAAACAAAAATGACTGGTTTGTACAAAATTACCCGCTAAAGCAAACAATATTGAAAATAAACGCACCGGCAACCAATCCAATAACGCTCGAACTTGTTGAGCCGACTTTCCTAAAGCAGGATAACTAGGATGGATGTGAGCAGAACGTTCAACTAAACGATAGACTAATGCCGCAATTGGGCCTAATAATGCCATCCAAAAAATCACTGCAAATAAGGATTCATTCGCCTGCCAAAATATCGGTTGATGTATTTGCTTGGTATCAAAAATATTGATAGGACCCAAGCAGTAAAAAAGCACCACTGCGCCGATCAAAAAGGCTAACAAACCTTGGACAAAAGTAGCACTTAAAAAATAAATAATCGCTACCGGTATAACGATCGGTAAGACGACGAACAATAAAGGGAAAAAATATTGCTGTGACCAATTATTATTTTTAGTAAGGTCATTAATTTTACTAACATATTGTTCAAACCAATTAAACCGTGATAAAAAGTTACCTCTATGTAGGCATCGTTCCAATCCCAAGCACAGTAACAATGTAATAAATGTCATAATCTTCCTCCGGGCATCCAGCCCTAATATTTAAAAATTATTATTTGATCTTATTAATCTTTGCGTTCAAATTTTTGTCTGTTACCGCTCAATTCACAACCCTCTTGGTTATTGTATAGACCAGATTGCTACATAGACACGGCACTTACCAAAAATTCCATTGCTGCAAGTAAACTATTTTTCGTATTTGTAAATGCAAAGAGTATATATTAAAAAGACCTAGTTTAGTCTACACGCATCTTTTCATTCAAGGCCAAAGGTGTAGGATAACGTAAAACCACCCAATAAGATGAGCCCACAAACGTCAAAATAGTGACCGCTTGGATCAGATAGTTGGCTTTATCACCGATCAAGGCAGGCGTTGTTTCTGCGGCTAAATAGGCAATCAATAAAGAAAATTCACTAGCCTGTCCTAAACGTAAACCCACTTCGCGCGCTATATATTTTTTTTCACCCGACATTTGCAATAATACCTGAAACAACCAAGGTTTGATTAACAACACCAATCCTGCTAATAACAATGCCGGTATAAATACCATGGGTAAATAATGTAAATCAAAACTTGCACCAATAGCAAAGAAAAACATGATTAAACAAAAATCACGCAGTGGTTTTAAATTATCAGCGATGAACACGGCAATCGGTCCTTCTGCTATCGATACACCGGCTAAAAAAGCACCAATTTCTGCGGATAAGCCTAAAGCGCGTGACAATTCTGCTAATCCTAAACACCAACCGAGTGCAACTAAAAAAAGATATTCTTGCACACGATCAAAACGAATAAATAATTTACTTATGAAATAACGCTGTACGACAAAAGCAAAAGCGAGTAAGGAAGGAAAAGTAATTAAGGTTAAACCCAGATCGGCTAATTTAGAACCCGTCATATGTGCACCGTGCACAAATAACAACATACCTATTGCTAATAAGTCTTGTAGCAACAAAACACTGATCATAGTTTCACCAATCGGTTTATGGTGTAACGCTAAGGTGGGCAATAACTTAAGACCGATAATGGTACTCGAAAAAATTAAACTGGCGCCTATTAATACACTTTCTAAGAGTGTAAAACTAAACAGATAACCGACTGCAAAACCAATCGTAGTAAATAATGCACTGAAGACTAAGGTTACAATGGCTGTTTTACGTAAACTTCGATAAAACTCTTGTGGTGTTAAATCTAAACCGACTAAAAATAACAAAAAGATAATACCGATGTCGCCAATACCACGTGCCAAACCTAAATTTGGCACTAACTTTAAACAACTGGGACCTAAAATCAATCCTAATAAAATATAAGCGACTAACAAAGATTGACGTGTATACAATGCAATCGTTGCTAATACCGCAGCGCCAGTAAAAATAACAAAAATAGAAAAAACAAAACTATGATCCATTACTCCTCCAGGCAGAGCAAAGAGGCATTACCTCCAGCCGCCGTCGTATTGATGGATAATGAACGTTCTAAGCAAAGACGAGGTAAATAATGCGGTCCGCCTGCCTTAGGTCCCGTTCCAGAAAGGCCTTCACCACCAAAAGGTTGTACACCCACCACTGCACCTATCATAGAGCGGTTAACATATTGGTTTCCGACATGCACCTGACGTGAAATCGTATCTACAGTATGTTGGATACGACTTTGGATACCTAAGGTCAAACCATATCCAGTATGATTGATGGCATGGATTACTTGTTCACGATCTTTAGCGGCATAACGAATAACATGCAAGATAGGACCAAAAACTTCTCGTTTTAAAAGATCCAAGCTACTTAATTCAAATAGACTCGGTGCAAAGAAATTTGTTTGATCCAACCCACTCGGCAACTTGCATTGATAAAGCAATTTAGCTTCTTGGGACATGCGATCAAAATGTTCTTGTAAAGTTTTTTTAGCGGCACTGTCAATTACGGGACCAACATCCGTAAACAACTCGCTAGGATCACCTAATTTGAGTTCTGCCATCGCCCCGCATAGCATTTCAATTAAAGAATCCGCCATTTCTTCTTGCACAAACAATACACGTAATGCCGAACAACGTTGGCCGGCACTACCAAAAGCTGAATTCAATACATCCACCACCACTTGTTCCTTAAGCGCGGATGAATCAACGATCATTGCGTTTTGTCCACCCGTTTCAGCAATGAAAGGTAGGATCCCACCTTCACGACTTGCTAACCCCTGATTGATTTCACGCGCCGTTTCAGTGGAACCGGTAAATACTATCCCTTTAATTCGCGGATCAAATGTTATTTTTGGCCCAATCACTGCACCGCTTGCAGGTAAAAGTTGTAATACATCCCCAGGAATTCCCGCTTCATATAAAAGTTTTACCGCTGCCGTAGCAATTAAGGGTGTTTGACTTGCCGGCTTAGCAATCACGGTATTTCCGGTCACTAAGGCGGCGGTCACTTGACCAATAAAAATTGCTAAAGGAAAATTCCACGGGCTAATACAAGCGATAACACCCCGGCCTTGCACACTTAACCAATTTTCTTCACCGGTTGGCCCTGGCAATAATTGCGGTATTAAATCTAAGCGTGCGCGCATGGCATAGTAACGACAAAAATCGACTGCTTCGCGCACTTCAGCGAGTGCATCATTTAGTGTTTTACCACCCTCTTTGACGGCTAAAGCCATAAATTCACTCAAGCGTTGTTCAAAAAGATCCGCAGCACGTTCTAAGCAAGCCGCACGATTGTCTACCGATGTATTAGCCCAAGTAAAGTTTATCTGATGAGCATTACTTATTGCCTGTTCGAGTTGTTCAACACTGGCCATACTGACATGCCCTATGATTTCCTGTGGATTAGCCGGATTGCTAATAGCCCGGATTTTTTCGCCCTCCACTAAAACACCTTTAATTAAAGGCCCAGCGCAGTATGACTTTTTAGCCGCTATTTCTATTTTGCTAGCCAATGGTTCCCAGGTTTCGCTATCCGAGAAATCGATGCCGCGAGAATTTTTACGTGCAGGCCCATAAATATCTCTCGGTAAAGGAATTTTAGGGTGTGGAATCCTATCTAATTGATATAATTTTTGAACAGGATCTTCTAACATTTCATCGATAGGAATGGTCGGATCAATTATGCGGTTAACAAATGAGGTATTTGCACCATTTTCTAACAAACGTCTAACCAAATACGCAAGCAAATCTTCATGCCCACCCACCGGTGCATACACACGACAAGGAATATTAAGATTTTTAGGTCCTACGATATGATCGTACAAGGTATACCCCATACCATGTAAACATTGCATTTCAAAATCTCGATTCTTTCCAGCCAACTCGAGTACCGTCGCTAAGGTATAAGCATTATGTGTAGCAAACTGCGGATAAATTTCTGCAGAGTGTGCCAGTATTTTTTTTG
Source organism: Rickettsiella endosymbiont of Rhagonycha lignosa (assembly GCF_964031165.1). Classification (NCBI taxonomy): domain Bacteria; kingdom Pseudomonadati; phylum Pseudomonadota; class Gammaproteobacteria; order Legionellales; family Coxiellaceae; genus Rickettsiella; species Rickettsiella endosymbiont of Rhagonycha lignosa. Next base: position 1,029,792 of record NZ_OZ035011.1, read on the forward strand.
CACAGGCAACAAAACAAACATCCGTCGCTGCTTTGCGCGTAAATACAGGATAGGATTGTAATCCCTTTAATTGTGCATTTTTAATTTCCGTATCCCAATAAGCCCCTTTAATTAATCGAACCATCCAACGTTTATTTTGTTTTTTAGCCAGATCAACCAGCCAATCAATAACAAAAGGCGCGCGCTTTTGATAAGACTGAACGGCCAAACCAAATCCTTCCCAATGCGCTAAATCAGGATCGCAAAATACCGCGCCAATAATATCTAAGGAAATATCTAAACGATCCGCTTCTTCGGCATCGACTGTCAGCGATATATTGTTGGCCTTTGCCGCCAAAGCTAAGGTTTTTAATTGTTTAATTAAGAAGGGAACCACCACTTCTTTTTTTGCAAACTCATAACGTGGATGCAATGCAGATAACTTAACGGAAATACCCGGTGCATCGTTCACTGATTTGACTGAAGCTGCTTTACCAATTGCGATGATTGCGGTTTGATAAGACTGAAAATAACGTTCAGCGTCTTTCTCAGTACGAGCTGCTTCGCCCAACATATCATAAGAAAAACGATAGCCTTTTGCCTCATAAGCTTTAGCTCTTTTTAATGCTTCGTCGATGTTTTGACCCATCACAAATTGGCGACCTAACACCTGCATCGCTTGCTTAACCGCTTTTCGGATAATGGGCGCACTGCTTCGACCAACAAAGCGGCGTAAAACATTACCTAAACCGCCCGTTTGGTTCGACTGTAACAATTTCCCGGTTAACACTAATCCCCAGGTGCTGGCATTAACAAAGAAAGAAGCACTTTGGCCAAGATGAGAAGCCCAATCCGCATTGGTAATTTTATCTTTTAATAAGGCATCTATGGTATCACTATCGGGAATTCGCAACAGTGCTTCCGCCAAGCACATCAGTGCAATACCTTCTTCACTGGATAGATCATATTCGTATAAAAAAGCGTCTAAACCGCCTTTCGATAAACGCTGCGCACGAATTTGTTCAATTAATTTAACTGCGCGTTGTGCAATTCTTTCTGACACTTGGCGTGGTACAGCTGCTAATTGCAATAATTGTTTAACACAGGCTGTTTCGTCGGCATAATAAGCTTGCGCTATAGCCAATCTTAAGGGATTTTTTTTAACTGATATTAGGGGAAACGACATTCGAGCCTCTATAGTAATTCCACAAATTATTTTTTTAAAAACACTTAGCACTTGAATTTTTGTTCGTATTGCCGCTCAACATCCTCAGGCATATTAATACACTCTGGTTGCTTTTTTTTGCGACACTTGCCAAAAAACCCATTGCTGTGAGTATATTTTAAAAGTATGAACCCAACATTCTTTACAGAATTATTTAAGTAGTTTGTCTTTTAAAATGTATTAGTCGTACATGAGTTCATCAAGCGGAGTTTGAGCAGTTGAGCCTCCATTTTGCATCAACTCACATAGTACATCCGTAATACAAAGATAGCGTAAAATATTCGGTGTGACTTCATCAAAATTTGCTTTTACACCCAGCAAAGATTGTTCTATCTCATCAAAACTAACCCCAATTCCATAACCTAAACAAAGTGAACACAGTTGATCCGCACGACGAGCAATCGCTGGCAACAACCCCACCTCAGAAAAAACCTCATCATAGGTAATAGGTCTACCCTTTAATGTAAAATTGGCCCGTAAGGTTTTGGCAATGGAATGCAACGCTTTTTTTAATTCCATCGATTTCTACTCCTTCCACCACGGGATAGCTATTTTACGTGGCCCAGCCAATACCGTACGTAACCAACGTAAAAAAACCGTAACAGAAAAGCCATAACGTTCTAATAAACCAAAAAACGCCATAGCTACTATCGCCAACACAAAACTCCAAACTCGAATATGTAGCAAAAACAAGAGCAACGGAAAAGCCGCACGTGCATCGATTAAAAAAAATCGTGGGATACGTGCCGAATCACGCCAATGTGCTGCTGTAGGAACCCGTGACATAAATTAGTCCCATGACCTCATTTGGTTAATATTCTATCATTTATGGCGGGAATCATACAGCAACTGATTACAAATTTAAAGTTGAGAAATAGCGTATAGTCATGGACTTGGAAGCTATCTTACCGAAGGTTTAACAGGTGTATTTTAAAAAAGCAGATTACATCGATCTTGATGAAAAAATTTCATGATTCGCTTGACTCAACTTTAACTAAACGCTTTAATACACAGCCTATGCATTAGCATAATTTTTTGAGCATATCTTTTTAGGCCGAATAGCTCAGTCGGTAGAGCAGAAGACTGAAAATCTTTGTGTCGGTGGTTCGATTCCACCTTCGGCCACCAGATAAATCAAACACTTACATCACTTTCAAACTTTCCAATATAACCCGAGCATATTTAGAGTTATTTTTTATACTGTTGTTATTAAATTGGTTTTTCGCATAATTTTTATCCCTTTTTAGTTTAATTGTTAAGACATTAACTAATTTAAAAAATCAATATTTTCTTTGTTTCTTTTTAACTACAAAAAACAAGTAACAATAAATTAATCTCGATCTTCATCTATATTTTATTCACCAAAAACTTAATGTAAAATTATTTAAAAATCGTTCTAAAAAAATAACTAAGTTTTAATTCAATTACTAGTATGAAAAGATATTGAAACTCGTGAGAGAAAAATAGTCATTAGTCTATATTATCTTACTGCATTCATTTTTTCCAAAAATTAAATCGTGTTATGAAACATGCGACTAAGTTTAATTTTAAGCTTAATCTTCCATTTTTATACCCGTCACTAAACTATAATGTCCAGCACTGCCTATGACTTGGACCTGTCTAAACCCAACGTCCGTAAGCATTTTTTGCAATTCTTTTCCCGAATATTGCTCTCCTTCTGTCCATCCTAGCATCATAATGCTGAAAGCGGCGGCTGCATGGTTAGTTTTGTTATCGTTGTAAAGCACTTCATGTAATAGGATACGTCCTTCATCTGGAAGCGCGTCGAAGCTCTTTGTTATGAGACTGACTGCTTTTTCTGGGGTCCAGTCGTGAATGACGTTTCCATAAAAGTGAACATCTGCTCTGGGAAAACTATCCTTCCACATGTTACCACTGTGGGTAGTGATCCGAGTTCCCAAATGATAAGTCGCTATAAATTCATCACTGGTCTTACATATTTCTGGTAGATCAAAAATTATGGCGTTAAGATTCGGAAATTTTGTTACTGCGCCGATTGCGTGAATACCGGAACCACCGCCCACATCTAAAAAAACCTTATAATTAGACAGATCGATTTTAGTGGGCCAAATACTGGCATGTCCTTTACTAAGGCTATGCATGGCAAGGGTGAAACGACGACCTAGCTCTAATTGTTGTTCATGTACTTTGAAGATGTCCTTCTCACCATCGGTTTGAGGTGAGTTTTTTCTAATGGCATTTTCCAAGTGATGGATGGAATAACTGTCATAATTGTCCATCATCAGATCCCAAAAATGTCCGAAATAAGCTGGACCCGTCTGTAAAAGATAATCTTTTGCAATCTGAGTAAGACTAAATACGTTGTTCTCTTGACGAATAAATCCAAGGGCTGTTGCCATATTGAGCAAGGCTTCCAAGGGACGGCGATTTAATTGCATCGTATGAGTGATTTGCTGTAGCGAACGTGAACCACCCGCTAACTGCTGAAAGAGGCCGATACGGTGTGCTACTAACATTGCCGGATAAACAAAGAGGTTGAGCGTTACATCAAATACCGATGTATCTTCAACTTGAGGAGGTGATAAATTCATAAGATTCCTTTCTTAAAAAAACAACCCAGGCGCAATAATAATCAATTACATGCCGATAAATGGATTATCACAATTTTATCCATCGATCATTTATATTATCTTTCTGAGCAAGATTGCACCCGATCTAATTGGTGCTTTACTCGATCTGGCTGCTACCCCGTCACTAATTAAGTTTTCTCAGATATTTTTATATTCGATTATTCTAAAAAATAGATTTAATAATTTAACCTATGAATATTCCCGCTTACCGCTTACAGCAGCTCAAAACGCGCATGAAAGAAGCGCAGTTGCTTAGGTTCATAGATCATTTTCATTCCACGGATATCTTGCCGTCGCTGGTATACGCGCTCAATAGCGTTAACGGTAAAATCAAGATGAGATTGAGTATAAACTCGGCGCGGTATGGCGAGACGCACTAGCTCAAGCTTGGAGAGATTGTTTTCACCCGTATGGGTATTTCGGCCAGCAGATAGAATACCGCGTTCAACAGAGCGGATACCTGCCTCTGTGTAAAGCTCTACCGTCAATCGCTGTGCAGGAAACTGTGACTGCGGAATATGCGATAAAAAACGGTTGGCATCAAGATAAACAGCATGTCCTCCAATCGGCTCGACAATTGGAATGCCGCGTGCACGTAACTGTTCGCCGAAATATTCAACCTGTTTAACCCGGAACCGGATATGTTCCTCCTGCACAGATTCCTTGATCCCTAGAGCCATAGCCTCCATATCGCGGCCTGCCAAACCGCCATAGGTGTGAAGCCCTTCATAAGCTAACGCTAAGCTGCAGGCTGTTTCGTACAGAGCCTCTTCGTTAAATCCAAGCCAGCCTCCGATATTAACCAACGCATCTTTCTTACCACTTACGATAGCCGCATCAGTTAAAGTGCAAATTTCGAACAAAATTTCGGCTACGGACTTATTCCGATAACCTGATTCGCGTTGTTGGATAAAATAGGCGTTTTCAACGGCTCTGGCAGCATCAAGAACGATAAGAATTTTATGTGCACGAGCTATGTTACGTACTTCGTGCAAGTTAGCCATCGAAATAGGTTGACCACCTGCCATATTCACGGTAGCTGCTAGATTAATATACGGGATCTGCTTAGCCCCAACTTGCTCAATTAAAGCCTCTAACTTCGTCAGGTCAACCTGACCCTTGAATGGTAAAGTTGATTCAGGATCATGTGCTTCGTCGATGATAATATCGACGAAATTGCCACCCGCAAGCTCCTGATGGAGACGAGTGCTGGCGAAATACATGTTCCCAGGCACATAGTTCCCAGGTCGGATCAGCATCTTCGAGAGGATATGTTCTCCACCTCGCCCTTGATGAACAGGCAGGACATAACGATAACCATAGTACCGTTGAACAGCTTCTTCGAGATGATAAAAATTCCTGCTTCCAGCGTAGGATTCATCACCCAGCATCATACCCGCCCACTGCGAATCACTCATAGCCGATGTGCCACTATCTGTAAAAAAATCGATGAAAACGTCTTCTGAACGCAGCAATACGGGATTGTAGCCAGCTATTTCGATAGCTTGTATACGCTTACTCAAAGGAATTACCTTCAATGGCTCAACGACTTTGATTTTGTACGGCTCAACTCCATCCATTATGTCACGAGATTCCTTATACATAATATATTCCTTAGAACAAAGATGTGAATACCCTTATTAAGTACGTCTGAGGCCTAGAGGAGACGTTGACACATAGAGTCCATTGATAGCCATAGCAGGGGACAAGGCGGAAAGTCCTTCAAGTGCATCAAAGAAAGCTATATTTTCTTCTATTTGAACCTGTAATTCTTTTTTTCGGAAACCTTTCTTCTCCTTTCTAAATGCCAAATTCTCATTAACCCGCTTAGATACTTCACCAATAAGATGCGAAGTGCATTTTTCTGCACTTGCAAAATCTTCTAAACCCGAAATCAAATTTAAAAAAGCAAGTTTTAAGTTATTAGGATCAACAGAAAACTCGCTCAGCTGAGCCGCTTTATTGTAGTAACCTAATTTGCCATGCGCTTCATAAAATGCAGCAACAAAAATAAAGAAGCGCAAGTACGCCTGTCGATAACTTTGTTCATAATAGGAAGTTGCCTCTTTTTCCGAAATTTCTCCATGAACTAAACTTGCAATGCTTGCCGCTGAGAGTAGCCCACTATACATAGCAAGGTGCACACCCGTAGAAAGGAGAGGATCTAAAAAGCACGCTGCATCCCCTATAATAAAACACTTTTCAGCGGTGAATTTTTTTGCCGCATAAGAGTAGTCTTGTTCGACTAGAAGATTCGATACTAAAGTTCCAGACGCAGAAATTTTTGTCATTAAGGAAGAAGCAGCAATTGCATTAGCGTAAATTTGTGCTAGTGAATGCTCTTTACGGGCAGATAAAAAAAAATCTTTCCCCAGAACCACACCGATGCTCATTTGCCCGTCGCTAAATGGAATTGCCCATAGCCATCCATTTGCAATTGAACCCACCATAATCGCTCCTTCAAATCCTTTAACGAGCGCCGGTTGTGCTTCTTTCCAATAACCCCAAACCGCCACATTTTTGAAGGTTTCATGAAAACAACGATTTTTCAGATAACGGTTCGACATTATTCCTGCGCGACCAGAAGCATCAATAAGGTAATCAAATTCAATGAGAGGTAATTTTTTTTTACTTTTTGTTTGATAGCAAAGTGCCCCTGTAGGCTTATTACCTGAAAATACCAATTCATCTACCTTAATACCTTCAAGCACCTTGACACCCTGGTTTCGAGCATGCTGTAGTAAAAGCTGATCAAATTCAGCTCTCTTAACTTGAAAACTATATTGGTAGCAGCCACGTAACTCTCCGAACTCAAGTAACCATTTTTCTCCTTTCCATTCAAAGTAAGCTCCGGGTTTACGTTGAAATCCATAATTTTCAATTAAGTTACGTGCGCCTATAAATTCAAGAATTTCAAGACATGATGGTAGTAAAGATTCACCGATATGGTAGCGTGGAAAAAAATCACGCTCTATTAACGTCACTTCTATATTTGCTCGAGCAAGAAGTGACGCCGCTGTACTCCCCGCCGGACCCCCACCAATAACAAGCACTGTTTTATTCTGTACTTTTAATCTTTTCATTTTAGCACCCTAACATTCCTGCAAATCCTTAGAACATCCAATACAATTTTACATCCTAAAAGGGCATGACTACTTTTATAAAAGAAAAGATAGCATCGAGATCTGCCGCAAAAAATTTTTAAAAGACATGAAAGACTTCACTCCATGTAATGGTATGGATTTGATTGGAAATTCCACCCCACGTAGATATGAAGGCAGGTATCCGCTCTGCGTTTTGAAAAGGGGCAGTCGTTGTTGATTTTCAATGTCCATATTTTAGATCTCCCTTTGTTATTTTCATCACATGATTAGCTCTGATCGAATTATCGATCCTCCATGCAATCGGATCGCGCGCTCTCGGCGCCCTGCTCGTTTATGCTAATGCGGCTTGGCACAACAGTAAAAAGATGATTAAAACCTGCTTAAGAATATATTTATTCATAGTTTTTTATTCCTTTTTAAAATTTATTTTAGTGTTATCTAAGAATAACCAAAATGTCTAAGCATGGCGAATACCATTTATTGTGTTCTGCGTTTAATTAGCATTGATGCTCAACGGGAAATTTTGTGTAGAAATATTTGTGTAGAAATAATTGCAACAAGCTATTAGCTAATATAAAAACAAAAATATCGATAAACACTGGAAACAATAATACTTCTGCTATATTTATTTTAGGGTACAATGATGGCGATCCTAATAAACAGTATTCCATCTATGATCTTGCAACAGTTTTGACACTAAGAAGCGAAGTGTTGATAAAATCATCGTTCAAATTCAATGGGGATGTATTCGTCTGCTATCTCTCGCTGACTTTCCCCTAACAAAAATTATAATAACCACTACCATAAACCTCTAACAGAGGTGCCCTCCCCTAAATTTTCCATACACCCACATTTTAATAATATTTTTGTCTTACGGTGAGCCAAAAAACTTATTTTTGTATTGAAAAGAAAAAGAGAGATTAATCTTAAGTTAGGTTCCTTAACGAGGATATAGGATATTTTACTTCAATAGTCAAAAGCAGGTATGTGCACGTCCCTAGGGCAGTCACGAAAGGGCGCCTACGCGCGAACATAGTGACGAATTAGAATCAACTATGACAAAAGTTTCGCAACTAATTAAGGTTTGAGCTAAAATTGATTCAAATTTTTAGCCATAGAATATTTTATAATTATTCAATCCTGTTGATAAAAAGACATTTCATGTTTTAGTCGCCGCTGAAATTTTTGTAATCAAGCTGCAATAGCTATAAAGATATGATTTCTCTGAGCTCAACCGGTGCGATAGCATATTTCTGAATGTCCAATCGTGCTTGTTTTAGGTTTGCACGACTATAAATTAATTGATGTAATTTTACTTTCAGAATCGAATGCTCGGATATAAAACCCTTTATTTTCATTGCCTTCCTAAGGAAGGCCGTAATGGTACGCATTGATACTTTAAAAAAATTTTTAATTTTTATATAAAATTAATGCTATTTTATTATAAATAATAAAAAATCTAATTTTGAAGAAGCGACAATTTTTCGATTAAGACAATATTTTTTTTCCTCACTGATGTATGTCTTTTTGCATGCTTGGGTTAAACACGGTACGGCCCAGTCATGCTGATTGACATGGTTTTTATTAAAAAAATCAATCTAAATTCAAATAATTAGAATTGCGAGTGGCTGACTGAAAATCTTTGTGTCGGTGGTTCGATTCCACCTTCGGCCACCAGATAAATCAAATACTTACATCCTCCTTAACCCATTATAAAAAATCCCTTGCGTGACTTTTGCGGGAGCTGTCACTTTTCTTTCTAAATGTCTTTTTTTTCAATTAATTATGGTTTAAATGTCTAATTTTTAATCTCTCTATTTTGAAAAATGATTATGGGAAATGTTTTTAGGTTCAATAACAATATGCATTCCCATAGCGGAAAGAATTTCACTGGTATTTTTAAAATAAGGATTGCCTTTAGGAGAAAGTGTTTTATATAAGCTAGTTCGGCTTTTATGCGCTTTATTTGCTAATTTGTTAACTCCGCCTTGCGCTTTAACAACATTGGATAAGGCCAACAAAAAAACTTTGATGTCACCTTCATTTAAAGCAGCATTTAAATATCCGGCGGCTTCTTCAGGGTCTGTGAGAGACTCAATTAAATATTCTTGGTAATCAATCTTTTTTTTCATACGCTACTCAGTTAAGTAATCATTTAAGTAACTCATCGCTTTTTTTATATCTTTTTTTTGCGTCGATTTATTACCACCTGATAGAAGAAGGATAATTTTACTATCTTCTTTGTAAAAATATATTCTATACCCAGCTCCGAATGTTAACCTTAGCTCGAAAATATCTTTATTAATTTGTTTATAATCACCCAAATTACCTAAAGCAACACGATCTAACCGTTCTTTTACACGGAACTTAACGGGTGGATCGAGGGTTTCTAACCAATTTATAAACGGGCTTTGACCATTGCTTTCAACATAAACTTCTATTTGTTTTTTTAAAGCTATTTGCATTGTTATTGTATCCTTAAAGAGACTTATTGGCAATAGTTACGAAAACAGAACATGAGTGTGGCTTCAATTATAAAAAATGTAGTTTAGATATATCATATTCCAGTCTACTCGTTTGATAGTCATTCATACTCAATCCTTTAAAATGAACGGTTAACGATATTGCTAGGTATTTTTTTATAAGTGATAATTCAGCATGTAATTCATAATAATCTTCTCTCGTTGAGCGTTGTATGCCAAACAGTTTATCTTTTTTTACTGTCATATTAACCCCCAAAAATTTAGGTATTCAAAAAGATAAAACACCAGTAAACATTACGTATGATTATTATGAAGATATAAAAACTTAGATGAAAGTCCTTTAATTCGAACTCAAAATACAGGACTGCAAAAAACAGGATATTGACAATTTTAAAAGCGTAGCTATTTAAATTGGAAAATTTGCATCGAATAAGCAATTGAAATAAGCTGGCTGTTGAATTAAATAATTTCTTAACTTTATACGCTTGAATGCTAATTTCAATATTCGGGTATCTTAATATCTAAAAAATCCATGCGCGACTTTTGCGCGACTGAACATGACATACACCGCCATTATTATACATTTGCAAGGGTCGTCCAGTTTATAATAATGTTGTTTTTTTCAATAAGTTACAATATAAGTGTACGACTGAAAATCTTTGTGTCGGTGGTTCGATTCCGCCTTCGGCCACCAGATAAATCAAACACTTATATCACTTTTAAACTTTCCCTCAAATTCCCGTGCGGGACTTAGATTAACTTCTTTAGACTTATGAATATCGATGCGGAAGATATGCATCTAGCAAAGAAATATTTTGGTAATGCTAATTTCTAAGACTTTAAAAGGATATCCCATTTTTTGGATAATCTCCCAATACTGGCAGGTTTATATGTGATAAATGATTGGGTCCCATATAAATTTTTACTATTGCCCTATTGGGATTCAAATCAGTATGTGGAAAATTAGAAGAAGCAACTTTAAAGCCGATACAATGTCCTGATCGAAAAGTTACCGCCGTTGATCCCACATCCAAGTCAAAAATATTTATATCATTTTTTTTTAATCGTTCTCTATGAACACTTGAAACCATATTATATATAGAACCATCAGGATATATATCTAGTAATGTCATAACGATATCAAGCGATTCAACGTTTGCGCTTATATATATCCGCGCAGTTACTTTCCCTACAATTGTTAAGCTATCTGCTAATTTAGATGAAACAAATAACAGTAAATCATATCTATCAAAGTGGGAAGATTGGTTGAAGGGACCTGGAGCACCAAAAAGAGTAGGATCTAAAAATCTCCCGCCAAGAGGAGATGGCAAAGATGCTGGCTCATAGAAAAATTTTCCCTCATTGAAGTCAACTGGTTTAGAGAACTCTAAATTATGCCTTAATGGAGGTGATTTCGAATTATCTTTACTATGTAAGTATAGATTAATCACTTTTGTTTCCGCAGTGGGAGGCCAAGTTGTAAATTCACGCCAACTATTTTCGCCCATGATAAAAACTCGCGCACCTCCTTTGACTGGTTTTTTTTCTAAAGCGGACAACAACCACTCATGTATTTCATTCATCGTATCGCTAAAAAAACCATCAGCATTAACTCCAAAATCTAATTGACCCACAATCGGTGAATATAATTGCGTATGTGACCATGGACCAATGACTAATCTCTGACTTTCTTGAGCATATCCCTTCGGAAGTTGATTTCTCATCAAGGAATAATCTTCCAAGCTCCCCTCACAAAAAATATCGTACCATCCAGCTAAGTGAAATGCGGGAATAGACGGTATTTTTTTCTCAATGCTTGGTAATCGTTGCCAAAATTGATCATCTGCTTGTTTTAACCAATCATTATAAGGTTTAAAAAACTGCCTAAGCGGTGAACAATCAGGCGCATACTCATAGAGTTTTTCCAATTTATAAACATACTCTTGCATCTCTTTAGTCTCTTTTTCAGACTTAGAAAAAGCAGTGTATGCAAAGCTTAATCCCCAAGATTGTGCGAAGGCATGCCTAAACGTTCCGTTCTCAAAAAACCAATGCTTATAAATACCACTTGCTGTTATTTGCGGACTGATTGCCCCTAATCCCGGAATATCTTGATGGGCACAACACCATTGGACATAACCCACATAAGATGTGCCTGACATTGCTATTTTTCCATTACACCAAGGTTGTTTTTTTATCCATTCAATCGTATCTTTGCCATCATTAATCTCTTGAATGAATGGCAAGAAACTTCCTTCAGATTCCACCCTCCCTCGAACATTTTGCACAACCACCGCCCAACCTAGTCGCGCCAAATTAATCGCATCTATGTGTGACAATGCATCCTGACGCATATAAGGCGTTCGCAATAAAAGCACAGGACGAGGGATACCATCCGATTTAATTAAAAAGTCAGCAACAAGCCGCAGATTATCTCTCATAGGAATATAGAGTTTATCTACGACTAAAGGATAAGAATGTTTTTTATTCAATTTCTTGGAGCCTTTTTAAAACAAATTTAGACGAAATTGAAATAATATCACCCACTTTATTTGCTGGAAGCCCAAATATCTTCCGTAAAAAATAAAATCGTTGTTTTTTATTTCTTATGAGAAGATCGCAAAAAAAGTATACTAAAAGCAATTTAGATATAGACTTGTTTTTTTTAAAAACATAATAAATATCTTTCCATTGATTTTTCTTAGACGTGAGGGAAGTCAAGGAAAATTCATTTAATGACTTAAATATAACTGATTTATCAAGAAACTCATAATCAAAATCAAAGGCATGCCTAAATAAACGCAGAGTTACATCTAAATCTTCACCATAAGTTATATTTTCGTCATAAACTACAGGAAATAAAGGTAACGAATTTAAAAAGTCTCCTCTTACAAAAATTGCAGGATGGGCTGCAGCATAGGCGCCTTTTTTTAGCATTCCCTGCTTTGTTCTAAATTTTATTTTTGTTCCATAAAGTGTTGAAACATAAGTTTTTTCATCAAAAAATGTTAATATTCCACAAATTATTTTATTATATTTTCCAATCTGCAATGAGTGACTAATGATATATTGATCGACTAAAAAGTCATCTGCATCCAGTCGCATTATCCAGCAAGAATCATCAAGCAAGTAATTTTTTTTAATATAAGCATAACCTGCATTTAATGGCCTGGAGGCACTTGGCCTTTCTTGATGTATTCTTTTTAATGGGATATAGATAACCCGATTTTCTTGTCGAAAGTTAGTAGCTATAACATCACCGGTCCCATCTGATGATCCATGATTAACAATTATTATTTTTATATCGATTTCTTTTTGATCAAGCACACTCATAACAGAGCGTTTAATGCACTGCTCTACGTTATAAGCTGGAATAATGATATAGACCACAGGTTTAGCAGATGGTATTAACATAGTCTCTTTTCTCAGTTTTCTGAGCACTCGTTGTAACTTTTACGCTCTTTTTTATTAGATGTCCTCCAAGATAAAGAATATCAATAGGTACTTGTAGGAATGCCTCAATTGCGTCATCGGGTGTTTCCACTATCGGTGTTCTAATGTTAAAAGAAGTATTTAACACACACCCAACACCTGAGACTCTCTCAATAGTGCTAGTAATTTTTCCCAAAGAAGATTTTTCTGTAACAGTCTGGACTCTAGCTGTGCCATCAATATGTAACCCAGAAGGTATTAATTGCTTAGCCTTTTCATGACTTTTCACAATGTACATCATATAGGGGGATGATTCTTTCGTATCAAAGTATTTTGATAGATTCTTTTCCATAACAACAGGAGCAATCGGGCGAAATGATTCTCTAAACTTAATTTTTTCATTCAAAATATCTTTGCTTCGTTTGGTATGAGGTAATGCTAAAATACTCCTGTTTCCTAAAGCTCTTGGCCCATGCTCTGAACGCCCTTCATACCAAGCAACGATACGCTCATCTAAAATGGCTTTTGAAGCCAATTCAATAGCTTCTTCCTTCTCTATTTTGTTACCAGTCAAATTATATTTTTTTAATGCTTGTAAAATACTCTCTTCTGAATATGAATACCCTAGAAAAGCAAGTTCATTCTTAATGGGTCGCCATGGCATATCGAAAACATGATATGTTGCAAACAAGGCACAACCTACTGCAATGCCACCGTCATGAACAGATGGCGGTACAAATACATTTTCGAAGAAACCACTCTCTCTTATCCGAGTATTTAAATATCCATTAAGTGCGACTCCTCCTGATAAAGCAAGATTCTTATAAGCAGAAATCTTTGCAAATTTTTCAACAATTGATAATCCTGCTTCTTCTGTTATGTACTGTATTGCGTAAGCAACATCTTTTGAAATTTTCTCTTTCCATGATATGCCCGCTGATATAAATGGCGGCGAAAAATGATCTGGCCAGCAATTTTTTATGGTAAAGGCTCCTTCCAAAATATTACGAACAGGTGCATAAAAACGCTCTCTAAATTGATCGACCATTACATCGGAACCGTAAGCAGCTAACCCCATTAGTTTTCCTGCCATATTTCCATCGCCAAATAGTGTGTTCGCGTAGGTAAACCAGAGTGAACCAAAATCAGAGTTATCTATACGTTTTAGCCACTCTAATTTGTTATCTTTCCAAGAAGAAATAGTTGTAGAGGAATAAGCATCTTCTGTATAGAAATCGCCGCCTCCATCCCATGTGATAACGGAGGTATTGTCAAAATCGCTGGTATAACGCGCATACGAGGCGTGCGCTAAATGATGCGGAATGGATACAGCAGGTAAAATTTTATTGAATATTTCAACTGTATGCATTTCCCACTGCTCAGGGAGCTTGTATTTTTTACCGGTTAATGTCAAAAATCCAGGTTCTGTATTTTTATGGACAGGTTCGCTTGTAGCAATGCAATCTATATCATTCACTGTCAAGCCAAGATAGCCTAGTGAACGTGCAATGAAGGATACTATTTCGCCTGAATCATGGCGCTTTTTCGTGAAACGTTCCTTCTCAAAAGCACCCAACAACTTTCCATCTTTAACGATACACCAATTAGCATCATGTCCTCCAGAAATGCCTAAAATGATCATCAAAGAGCTCCTATAAAATAGTCAAGCGCATTGAGACGATGCTGCCAAGTATTACTCTGCCTAAATTTATCCATATCCGCCTTGTCTTTTTCAGCGAAATTTTGTTTATGCGCTTTCGCAAGGCTCTGAGCAATTTCATCAAAGTTATTTCCTGTATAAACTTGTGGGTACCCGGTAATTTGCGTTAGATTTGGAGAAACTACCGGTAATCCCGCTGCTAAATATTCGAATACTTTTAGCGGGGAGCAAGCTAGTGTTAATTCATTCACTTTAAAGGGAATGATCCCAACATCAGATTTAATTAACCATTGCGCTAAATCCGTATGTAATATTTCAGGGAGCATTGTGACATTAGAATGAGAACCTAACTCTTCAGCTAACTTAACAGTATCAACCCCATCATTTTCATCAATAGTCGATGTTACAGCGCCAATGAAAGTAAAATTATATTTAGGAAACTTCCGTACCAAATATATGCTTAAATCCCAATCAAACCAGGATGGCCAAATTGCGCCGATATATAAAACATTTTTACTGTTGTTATTAATTACCTTTTCATGTTTTGACTCATCGATTCTCTGTATGAATTGATTACTAACTGCATTTTCTAACAGTAATTTTGGTTTCTCTTTCGGTAGTAAATTTATTAAATACTGGCTGATAGTAGTGATATGGGTGGCTGATTGTATGTATTGTTCTTCTACATATTTATCTCCCCATGGCTGAACAGAAAATGCTTCCCAATAGTCCATCTGATCATAAATAAATGGGATATTTTTTTTATTGATGAACTCTAGATATCCCAAGTATAAATCAACGGGATTATGCGCACGTATATAATCTGGTTTAAAAGTGGCTGTTAACTCCTCTAATGAAGAAAAGGAATTATATTCATTTTCCGAAAAAGGTTTTAGACACCTTAGACAATTTCCAGATAAAACATATAAAGAAAGATTTTTATAAATATCGTTAGCATACCATTTGCTGACATTTTCTATATCGGTATCACTTGCACATACAAAAATTATTTGACGGACTAGACCTAAATCCTCAACTAATAATTGATGCGGCCTATGTCCACCCCCTGCAATCCATAAGTGATAATAGCTTAAGACAAGTATCTTTTTTATAACTAACTTCATATAAATGTTCCATCCTGGAAAAGTTACTTAGGCTGTAATTTACAAGAATCTAACTAACAAGCAAAGCATTATTTTTTTTTATTTTGGTAGCTAACCAGAGAGAGTGTACTAGCGATAATTAAAAAAACACCTACAAAAGCTATTGATTTTGGCATTTCTGACCAAATAATAAATCCAAAAAGTACCGTCCAAATAAGAGAAGTATAACCTAATGGGGCGACAAGATAAGAAGGGGCATCTCTATAAGATTGCGTCATAAGTAGTTGACCTAAACAATCACCAATCCCTAGCAAAATTAATAGCAATAGATCGTACACGCTTGGAGTGGTCCAGTGTATCGGTAAAATAGGAAATAAAGCCGCAGTGGTTATTAGGGTGTAATAAAAAGTAGTGGTAATACTATTTTCATATTTTCCAATATAACGAATAGTAATCAAAGCTAATGCGGTAAATATCGCGCTTAACAAAGCAAATATTGAGTTTAACTGCAAAATGCTTGCGCTGCTACGTACAACCATAAGCGCACCAATTAATCCAACCAAAACACAACTCCCACCTTTAAAACCAACCCTTTCTTTCAAAAGAATCGATGAAAAAATAATCACAAATAGAGGAACCGAGAACAAAGTTGCAGTAACATCGGCAATGGGTAACTTAGAAAGTGCAGTATAGAAAAAAAACATAGCACTCAACCCTAAAAAAGCATGCAAGAAATGCCACTTAAGGTGAGAGCTTGTATATTTAATTTGTTTTTTAGATAGAATTCCCAAGCACATAATGACAGCAATGGCGTTTCTAAAAAATATAATCTCAGTAATTCCATACGTTGCGCTTGTCCATTTAACTAATACAGAAGTAAGAGATACAAAAAAAACAGCAGTTAACATATATACTACTGCAATTAGCGACTTTTTTTCCATGGATATAGTATCGCGCAAGTTTGTAATTTTAAAAGCTATTGTTACGTGATGGAATATACTGCTCGCTGTGATTTCGCATCAAGATTAATCATGGCGCTGAAATCATATTGATCTTTTATAATATTTTTTAAGGTATTAACAATCCGTTGGCTAGCCTTTCCATCGCCAAAGGGATTTTGTAAAAAGCTCGTCTTATTATAATACGTTTCATCTTCTAATAACTTTATCGCCTCGGCATATATTCTTTTTTGACAGGTTCCGACCAATTTTATAGTACCCGTAAGCAACGCTTCATGTCTTTCTGTATTATCGCGCATAACCAGTACAGGCTTTCCTAAACTAGGCGCCTCTTCTTGTATCCCACCTGAATCTGTCAATATCAAGTAAGACTTTTTCATCAAGAAAACAAATGATAAATAATCTTGGGGTTCTATTAAGAACATATTTTTTTTATTTCCTAAAGTTTCTCGCACATAGTGGTTAACGGCAGGATTTGGATGAACCGGATATATCACCTCAACATCATCGCGCGCACCTAACAAAGCAATCGCCTCACAAATAGATTTAAATTTTTTGATATTATTTTCTCTCCGATGTCCGGTTATCAAAATCAGTTTTTTCTGATTATTCAAATAAGAAAATTTGGCATGTAAACTAGCATGTAACTCACGCTCATTTTCTATCCTCCGTACAACATATATTAAAGCATCAATAACCGTATTCCCTGTAACAATGATTTTTTTATGCTCAATACCCTCTCGTAACAAATTCATCTTCGCATTTTCTGTTGGGGCAAAGTGTATGTCCGCTATGGCTGTCGTGAGTTTCCTATTTATTTCTTCTGGCCATGGAGAATACATATCTCCGCTGCGTAAGCCTGCCTCAACATGAACAACAGGTATTTTTTCATAAAATGCGGCCAATGAAGCAGCAAATGTTGTCGATGTATCACCATGCACAATGACTTTATCCGGCATACAATCTCTTAAAACTATTCTGAGTTTATTAAGCACATTGACTGTTATATCGGTGAGATTTTGACTGATTTTCATTAAATCCAAATCATAGTTTGGCTTTATTTGAAAAAGATCTAGAACTTGATCAAGCATGCCTCGATGCTGTGCCGTTACACAAGTCATGGAGTTACTTCCAAACTCCGTTGCTAAAGCTTTCACAACAGGAGCCATTTTTATTGCTTCCGGACGTGTCCCAAATATAGAAAGAATTTTCATCGTGGTATCTCTAAGGCTTCACCCCATTTCATTTTTTTAGCTGTCTTAAAGACACTACCTTGTTTACGACTAATAGTTATTTTTTTTATATTATCTGATGCACAAACATCAAATAGAATGTGACCTGAATGTTTTGAAGGGGACTTTAAAATCCGATCTCCTTCTCTATCGACAACTTCTTTTGTAATAATTAAATAAGAATAGGGTTCATCTTCATAACCAAGAGTTCCTTTTTTAAGGGATTTCTGCCAAAAAGATCTTTCAATCCGCTCAGCAAAATGACACCAATCATCATTATTATTGTGTATTGGGCACCTTCCATGATGTGAACAAGGTGCCGCTATAAATCCTCCCTTTGATAGAAAAAAGTCACGAGCCTCCATGCAATTACTAAATCCTCTTGGAGTTCCAGGCTCAATAATAACTATTGCTTGATTGGCTAACACCCATACTTTCTCAAAAAGGGTTTGTCTCAAATCTTTCTGTTGCTCTATAAGGAAATAAGAGAGAGTTACCAGATCGTGGGAAGGCAGCTCAAGATTTTTATCAATGTTCATATGCTTCCAATTAACTCGCTGCCAAAATGGGTTGGTACTATAACCAGCTACTTTTTGAGCAAGTTTAATCATTGCTGCGTCTTGATCAAGCGCACTCACCTTACTAAGGTTTGTGTTTTCCATTGCTGCCCATAAAACAGCTCCTGTTCCTGTACCAAGATCAAGAATACTTTCAATTTTTTTGGATAGCTTAAAAGAAAAAATTTGCTTTAATATTTTATTCGCTACTGCAAAGGTTGCGGGCATACGAGTTCGTAAATAAGCGGCAAGCTCCACTTGAATTGACAACAAAAAAGTGGGAAGTCCCATGGACAAATTTTTTTTTCTTAAAGTAGTATGCTTTAATCCTGCATACATTTTTTGGAGATTTTTATATGCTTCCGCCAACTCTATATGGCTATAAGCCATATCACCTTCAGCCATGGTTTTTTCTATAGCGGCTAATAACTCAAAATCGGTCTTATTCATTTTCAGGGGAAATCCATTTAAGAATATTAATGGTAAAAATAGGGCTGAAAAATATAAAGAGAAATCTAATTTCAGTAAGCAAAAGCTCTGCTTTGGACAGGAACCTCGATATCCGGCGATAAAAGATCATGATCCCAATCTTCTGCATCACTCCTCCTACTTGGCCTGCTCGTTTCACTGTTTGAGCGGATATGAGAAGGATCTAATATATACGATTGATAATGCGCATCTACTTTTTTTAACCACTCTGCTATACAATTTGTTATAAATGGAATATAGAAACTACCCATAGAAATACCACTTGAAATAGCCAGAGTAAACGCCAACCCATATGCTATATCATCCGTCATAAACGATTCAACTTTTTTTGATGCTCTAGCTGTTGCATATGAGGTTTGAAATGCTTCAATGCTAGCAGCAGTGGTCCATGTTACTTGCATAGCAATAATTACTGCGGGTGGAACCAGCTTAGCCAACCTATAACAAATAGTACTTTGAGTATAAGATCCATTACCATCTTCTAAGCTTTCAGTCGTATTTTTCGAGAAAAAGTGTGCTTTCAAAGAACCCCAGCAATTGCCCATGCCAGCAGTACCAGAGCCTATTTGTTTAAATGGAAAAAGAGTAGCTAACCGTCTAATAATGTTAAAGTTATCAATTTTTTTTCCATAGCTTGACAAAACAGTGGGGGCATCAGAATAGTTATATGTGAGTATGGCCATCGTAAATGCAATGAGTGACATCGGAATAGCATATTTTCTACCTGATGATTTCTCATCACCAGTCGCCATTTCTATCGAAAGTATTTGCACTCCCATATTTGCTAAGGCAGCTACAAAATTAATGCTACTTCCTAACGTCCCCAAATTTCTCTCAAAAAAACCTAGTTTAACATCTACCTCAGCCATCACAATTTCAAAATGATCGTACTTCCCCAAATTCTTTCTATTTTTAGGCGGATCAATTTTTTCAGGCCAATTAAAACAGGGATCTTGACTTAAAATATTTTCAATATGTTCTTTAAGGACAGCGGAAATATAAGACCGCCAATTTATCTCAATATCTTCCTTTTTCTTTTCTATGAGTGGTAGTTCTTCCTCTTTTTTATCAAAAAACGAGTTGCTTCCAACACCCGATATACGCATTTTGGTTCTTATTTTAGGAAATAAGTCAAAATTACCAAGCTCTGTGATTAGTAGCTGAGATAATTTACCTTTGGAATTATATCTGACTAGAATAGAATATGTGAGCTGCACTGGACACCTTTCGTTTTAGTTATACAATGAACGAATCCCTGGCGAATGAATGTTAAATTTTTTATTACAATTTCAAAAAGATAAAATGCAATCAGGTAATATACTATGAACCAATATAGAAAAAACTACAAACAAAAAATCAAATTCATGTCTGCTAGTTGTTCTTCAATTTTTAGTAAAACATAATTTGATACGCAACCACAAATATCTTCAGTAATAAAAAAATCCATGAATGAAGCAAATATTCATGTAGAAGATAACAATGGACTCTCTGTATTACATAGTGCATGTAACAATGGCAATGTAGAAATAATAAGGTTGCTTTAGCTAAGGGGGCTAAGATCAATGCCGTTAGCAGCGTGAGTGGTGCAACTCCACTTCATTGTGCTTGCCTTGGGCTTCCACCTAATTTTGTGCGTAATATTGAAGCTGTAAAACTACTTATAGAAAAAGGAGGCGATGTTAATGCAATAAACAATAGACAGGCCAAACCATTGGCAATAGCAAATAGAAACGTCGAATTAGTAAAGCTACTTACTCCTCATATGTTGATAAAAGACGCAATACAAGAAAAGCCTGACTGCTTAAAAAATAAAGATGAATTGTCACTTTTTTGGGATGAAAGTCTAAAAAAATCAATTTCCTGCTAAAAGCACTACCTTACCAACTGAGAGAAGCTATTTTTAATAAAATAACTTCAGAACAAAAAGATCTAACCTTGAGCCGTTTAGTATTTCAGTTTTTCAAACCAGCAACTATAGAACGTAATATTTTAGAGTCTAACAAAACTACATCAAAGCTTGCATACCTTGCAGAATCTTCACGGTGTGTAATATTGTAAATATTTCTGTAACTTATTTTTTAAACCTGACTTCAGGATGGTGAGGTTTATGTGACACTTCCTACTCTTACCTGAACGACTCTCTTCCTATTTAATAAACTGTTAAGAATAAATCTATAAGATAAATTTTCTATTTATAATTGGATTAAAATATGAAACAAGAAATCATTGAAAAATTAAAATATATAATAACTTATTTAGGCTTAGGTAATACAAAAGAAGTAAGAAATTTTTTAAAAAACTTGGAGACCAATTCTTCTTCAGATAGCCTGTCAACAGAAGATACAGAAAAATTTGAAACTTTAATTGATAAAAAAACACTCGAGCTCTTAAGTAAGAACGTTATCCATAATGATCAATATGGGAAAAAATTTTTTAAACACATTGACGAAATAGGATGTCAAAATATAAAAGCATTATTGTCAGAAAAGATTTCGCTTAATAAATCGTCAAGCACTCATAAATTTTTTAATATCCCTGAAGGGGCTGATGAACCTATAGATTTAAGCCATACAGGCCCATTTGGGTTTTCTATAAAAGCATAATTATTTTTTAATCCTCGCTTCAGCGACTTATTTAGCGAGGGTTATGTAACGTTTCCTAATCTTATTTGAACAATTTTTTTCATATTTCCCTACTTTACCCCCGAAACGGTAAAGGCGTATTCGCAGTGAATTCTGCATCGTTAATTAATTGTGACTCCCATTGTTGTTCTATAGTGGTTTGTGTGATGTATCCTGCACCTTGACTTGCCTTTTTGCTTTGATGATATTCATCTGAAACTTGTTTTGGCTGGATCGAGAAACTGCATCTCACTCGATCTGAAATCTCTGCGATTTAAAAATTGGCTTATTTCAAAAATTCATTTATTTATTTAGCAAATATTTTTATTATTAGATTATTTAATATAATTCTCACATACTGTTTTTGTAGCTTCCATTTCTTGAATCAATTGTCGATAAAGCTTATTAGTTTGTCTATTGGGACCATTTTCGCGTATGTAATCATCTATCTGCTTACATGCTTGCTCTAAACGTTTGGCTCCACAATAGCTAGCCCCACCTTGTCTTTTATGTGCAATCTCACGTATAGCTTGCCAGTTTGCTGATTTATGTAATTCTGGTAGTTCGAGCAAATCTTTTTTTAAACCAAGCACCATTAAATGAATACAGTCTTTAATCAATTCTTCATCTTTTAATATGGCTTTCATCGCATCAATGTCTAAGACCGCTCCGGAGATTGGCCGTATTTTACTGGCAGAAGAAATTTGATTGACATGAGTATCTGGGATAAAAGTTTTTAATAACTCTTTAGCCGTTTCTTTTTTTAAAGGTTTCAATATAACGGTGTTCATGCCAGCATCTAAACAACTTTGTCTATTCTCAACATCAATATTTGCTGTTAATCCAACAATAGGTGTAGTATCAGTTCGTTGCCATTGTTGTAATCGGATGCGGCGTGCCAAGGCAATACCATCTATATGAGGTAACCCAATGTCCATTAAAATAAGCTGGTAATCTTTATTTTGAATGTTTTCTAAAGCAGTTTTTGCATCTGGCGCGATATCAATCGCACAATCTAATTCGGTTAAAATGCTTTGCGCGATTTTTGCAGCCAATTTATCATCTTCAACCAATAAAATCCTTCGTTGGTCAGCATTCACACCTTGATGGCTTACGGCAATGTTTGGCATACTTTCCAAAGTATTTTTAAATATCTCGTTTTGTTTATCTTTTGATAGACCCATCCAGTATCACGAACTTTTATCTCTATCACGTCATATTATATACCAAATTAAAAAATATAATCCTAAAGACTTACCGTTTATTATTTAAATTTTTTATTAAAAAGTTTATTCGAAATTAAAAAAACTATCAAAAGATAATTATATGTCTTTTCAGACAATCATTGGTTAAAATCCTGGCTACTAATAGACAATAGAGGAAGGAATAACAATGCCTAAACTACCAGTACACGCGCAGGGCCGTTTAACTACAAGCTTTGAAATAGAACAGGGTTTGTATTTCACGCCGGTAAACTTGCTTGCCATCACGTTAATCAGCAAAAGAGTTCCTGGAACATCCCCTGCCTGTGTCACATCCAATAATCTGGGTTTGCTTTGCTTTGGATGCCCAGATTGTTGATAATTAATTTGCTCATATTTATAAGGATGACCTTTAAGTTTTTCTTGCTCGAAAAAAGGCAAACGTGAAAAGTTCTCGTGCTTTGGTGCTAATCCTTTAAATAATCCGAATGTTTTCATTGGTTTTGTTACTTTATTAATTGGATTTCGATGTTTATTTGTAGAATTGTGTTGACTATTCTCTCCTATAAATTGTTGCATAGGGTCTTGAATTTGTTTTAATGTCACAATTTGCGATTTACTGGAAAAAGATAATTTATGAGAGATAAACTCAAGCTTATTCATTTTGGGTGGCATCGCTTTCTTCGCTTGCTTTCCTATTAGTAAAGAGCGTTTATTGACATGATCGTGCGAAGGATGCGCTGACTGTTCAGGCTCAACTTTTACACATTTTGCTTTTTTAGATTTTTTATTAGTGATTTTCATTCGATCTAACTGATCATAATAAGCATCTGCTCTTTCCTGTATCGAATCTATACGCTGGCTATTCGCTTCAGCTTTAACTGAAAAAAGCTGATTCAGCGTGCTGCGTATGCTCTCCAATCCTGCTTGTAGTATTCCGGTATGTCTCGAAGCAGATCCGCTCATGATCGGTTCTGCTATCTGAATTTCTCTTATATAACGCCCTCTTCTTGGCAAGTTGAACCTAGTTTCCTCTATCTGAGTTAAACCAAGAGGAAACTCCGAAGAATAATCTTCTTGTGAAATATCATAGGCTTCTTCACTCTGGTTATCTGATGTTGCATATTCATCCCACCCCGTATTTGCTAAGAAGTCACTTGTAGGCAATGTAATTTCAGAAGAATCTTCTTGCGAAATATCGTCGATTTCTTCACTAAAATTACCGTTACTTGATAATAAATACTCATCATCCCACACTGTGTTTGCTAATAATTTGCTGGTAGGAAATAAAAGCTGCTGAGAAAATAACGGATCTTCTTTTGAGATACCTGACACTTCTTCGATAAAACTCGCATTACCGAATACACTTAACACAAATTCTGACGAAGACTGATTTCCGCCAACTCCATAATTAGCTAACGCTTGCCACATATCACGTAACATCCCCGCTAATACTTCTTCAGAAAAATCTTCATCACGATGCATATCGTAACCGAAGACATCAAACACTAATTCAATGTCTTTAATCAGTCGCATTAAAAGTGGTGATTCATACCAACCCATTAATTCTCTTTTATTCATTCTTCTTATTTCTCCAGTCCGTGGTCTAAAAGGACTTCCAATTACACGCGTTCCTCGTAGTTCAGTAGAACCTCGATTATTTAAACTAATAAAATAATCCTTTATTGCATCAAACCTATCTGAAAAAAAATCACCCACATTAATAAAAAATTTTTTTACATCCCTCCAAAGATAGGGATTTCCTGGTGTTGACATATGGATATGATAGGATACATCTTGCATCACCTGTTCTTCAGTGGAACATTCACCCCGATCAATACATTGTTCTGCCACGCTAATAATACTGTTTATCGCACGCTCACTCGCTAATCTTCTTGAACCGAGATCCCTAGCTACAGCTCGCGCAAGTTGTTTTAGCTCAATCTTTTCTTCTTCATTGATAAATTTTACTTCGGGTGTCCCAGGATGTTTCATGGCTGAACCGATGAGACGAACTACGCCGGCTCCGATCACATACTTCCCGCCTCCTCCCTGCCTAGGAGATCCCATTTTTCTTTTAATATCTAAGGAAATACGATCTAAGCGCGCACGATATTCTCCCTTATCATAGGTTTTAGCGGGATTAATTGGGACCTTGTTTAAAATATTTCGAAATTTAGCCATACCTAAGATTTGCTGACTCTGGGTCGTATGCTGCGCTACAACAGGTATTCCATTGATTAACTGAATGGCTGTTATCTGCGTTTGTTGCTGGTAATAGTTTAATCTAACATCCGAAAACCCTATCTGCCCTATATTTTTAACAAATTCACTCGGCACGCTGACATCATTAAATTGCTTAGCTAAATGATAGCGCAGCTTGAGGATCCGGCGTGCGGATCGATTCAATTCTATAGAACTTTCTTGTGTAAAGAGGTGTAATTTTGTAAACGTATCTTCATCCGGTCGATAAGCCAAATAGAAGTTGACTTCATTCACTGCCTCTGAAAATAAATACAAGGGTTTCGTTCCCAACATTACTTCTTTAATGGAAAATCTCGTTTGAGTAACTTTTACAAAGTTTTTTACATCCGCTAGCGACACTTCTTGCTCGTTGACTACGCTGGTTTTTTGCAGGACATAATGAACACCGCAAGGTAATCCAATTGCCCTGCTGTTGCGATTACTCGAAGTACAGCCCAGCGGTGACGACTTGTATTTTGCTCCCTCTAACTTGAGATCAATTTCTGAAATCGCCTGTTCAATTAACACTTGACCCAGGTAAAAACTTCTTAAGTTACCCCCGCGAAAATCACGCAAGCCCTGTCTATAAAGGTGTATAAAACTCTCTTTTGTGAGGTAAGCTTCTAATACTGGGAAGCTTTTTAACTCTTTCGGTATCCCTCCCTTTAATGCTTTGACTCCCATAAAATCTCGCTGGCCCATTTGATAAAATGAAAACAAACAGCTTGCAGACATTACGACTTCATCAAAATTTACTGTCGTCAATGCTGAACGACTAAATTTAGTCGGCCTACCAAATTGAACGCGACGAAAAGTAGCTCCATTTAATTGCGATTCTTTAGCGTCAATGCCGAGCAACATTGTCGATTCGCTTGTTTCTAAGAGTTTGGGTGTAAATATTGCATAACTGAGATCAGATTTTTTAAATCCTACATAAAATTTTTGGCCAATAAACTGGGCATTTTTGAAATTTGCTCGATGAAAAAAAACTACAAACTCCTCATCAAAGTCTTTCGAAATATGAATGTTACAGCCTTCAAAATTTTTAAATCCCATTGTATAAATATATTCAACGGTACCAATATTTAAAATACTCATCTGTAATTTCGTGCGTGAATTAATGCGAATATTGGTTAAATCTGTACCTAATAAATTTGCACGCTGCAAATTTGAACCTAACAAAATTGAGTCGGTCAGTTTAAGTTGGCTTAAATCAAGCGATTCCATATTCGCATCAGTAAAATCAAGACCCTGCAAAAGAGATTTAATTTCTCGATCCTGAAAATTAACCTGTTTTACATTAGTACCCACAAATTGAGTCACATAAGCATTTCTTAATGCTTTAAACGAATTCGTCGATAATAACGTATTGTCTAAATTAATCTCTAAATAGGGTTGAGGAATAGCACTATGAAAAATAACGCTGCGAATATCGGTGCTTTTAAACGATATCTTTTCTAAACTGCTAAAAAAAACTGCGCCATACAAATCACTGCCATCGAATTTACAACGACAAACTGCTTGATAAAATACCGCCGATCGAAGATTGCTAAGAGAAAAATCGAGTTCATTTAAATAAGCATGCGGTAATTGAAGAAATTCTATCCTAGCAAAATTTTTAAATTCATAATCAATTAATTTTTTAATCAAGCCTTGAGTAATTTGCAGCGCTTCTTGTCTGCTATTTTCAGAATAATCATTACTTAAATAATTAATAGATAATCCTGGTAACACCTTTTTAATGTCTGCTTGAAACAAACCTTGAGTTAACATTTTTTTTACAAATTCATCACCACAAGCGGTAATTAATAACTTTGCATTGGCTGGATCGGGGATATGTAAGAGTAGTTCTGCAAATAACTGTACGGAATCACTCTTTTTAAGCAAATAGGCCATTTGCTTAAATGATACTGGATTGAAAAAAAAATCCCGGTAATTTGCTGGGAGAACTTTTATCACCTTCAATAAGCTTTGCGTGTTCTTAATAAAGTGACTATGCAATAATGCAATCGATGTCGATAAATGCTCACTCTCAAGCCTATGCGGGACAAGCTCAGACCATCGGTTTCCCTGAATCAATTCTAATAATGGCTTTCTTTGGTTATCCAGCCACAACCAGGTTAATGCAATCTCTGGCGAAAATTCATGATACTCAAGCGTGCGCCCTGCATGAAATAGATTTTTAACTTCATAGCCTCTAATTAAGTTTCTATCTATCAAACGTTGCGCTACCGTTATCTTAAGCGCATTCACTCCTTTTAATTGGCCCTCATCATCAAATATCTCATTTAAATCTACTTTATTTGTTTTAAACCAAGTATCTTCACCCAAGATATTCAGCTTACTTAAAATAAGATTTGACTTTTCTACAAACCCATTCTCGGTAGAAATAATGGTAGTGAAACTTTCATGAAATTTCCCACTCAAATAATTGATAAAACCTTTGGCATTGATATGCTGCTCCATGTCCTTAATATAAGCATCAGTAATAACTCTTTTATCTGATGCTGGTAAGCGATTACCTAATTCGCTCGCACCTTGATCCTGTTCTATTGAAATAGGAAATCCATGGAATTTAGCTTGCATCAATAAGTAATTATTCGCATGAAATAAATTGTGTTCAACAGCGCTATTGGATGCTTTGCAAATAAGTACTTGATAAGTATCCGGCCCCCCGAAAGGACGTCTCGCAGCAACACTACTTGCTGTCTCTCGGCTATAGGAACGTAACCATTGCTTAATCTGGATATCTCCATCTAAATTCTCCTGTAATTGTGAAGCCGCACTAGCCAGTCGCGAGTAACAACCGGCAATACAATGTTCTAACTCCTTATCTGCCATTAAACTGACCATAATCTGTTGCCGCTCTTCCAATTTAATCAACGGTTCACCCAATAACACCGCTATCTTTTCAACTAGTCGTTTTCCATCTCCATACAGTAAAGTCATTCCATCACTGGGCTGCTCAAGTTTTTTTAAAAAAACTGTTAGACTTTCAACACCATCAATTTGATTCCTAATTCCCCAAAATCGAATATGGTTTACACTGCGACTTAACTCGGACTGCAATACTTTAAATTGCTGACTATGTAATAAGCTTCCTTCTTGATAAACAAATTGATTTAAAGCACTAAAAGTATTTCTACCTTGATAATAAGTCGGTGTTCGCGTTTCGGATAAATGCGGATAAAGTTCTTGCTTAATTAATTGATCAAATGCATTTAAATTCTGATTAGCAAGATTCATCTCGCTCCATGATATTTGATCCAATGCAAAAAAAGCCTCGGTTAATAAATGATCTTTCGGCATAAGACATCCTTTTCTTATAAATTATTAATTGTTTTTTAAAAAATAAATTATTAATTTCCATAACTAAAAATAATTAATTTTTAACTTAGTAAATCATAACTGAGCCTGCTATTACTAGTAGCTATTTAAATTCAAATTTTTTTTGAGCACTACTTCTACTACCTGATAAAATAGAAAAATAAAATTAAAGTGAAATGGAAAATCGTAGTCCCAGTGCATTTTCTTTTTGCTCCAAGTCCATCGACAGGCATCGGTAAATGTGAAAATGTAATCGATATTCTTAAGCAAATAGGTATTTTTTGAACCACATATACTTTTTTTGTGGTACCTTTATAGCCTTGACAGGACTGTAAATTATGCCCTTTGGCTTAATATCCAAAAATTAAAACAATTATTCCTTTCGTAGATAAATATTATGCAAAGAACACTACTAAAATCAAAGTTGCATCAACCAAAAGTCACTGCAGCCGATCTCAATTATGAGGGTTCATTTAGCATTGATGCTGAAATCATGGAAATATGCAATATCGTTGTGCATGAACAAATACATGTTTACAACATTACTAATGGTCAACGTTATGTAACCTATGCCATTCCAGCACCGAGTGGATCAAGAATTATGTGTGCAAACGGCGCCTGCGCACGACTCACCGCTGTCGGTGATCGCGTTATCATTTGCACCTATGTACAACTCCAGGAAAGCCAGTTAGCAACTTTCAAACCCATCATCGCCCTGCTCAATGAAAATAACGATTATAAACTTTCACCTTAAGCTTTTGCGATTGAAAGTACCGAGGTTTTTTACCTATTAAAATAAATCCAAGCTATTCATCAGACAACGAATGGCTTAAAATAGACCTATCAAGATAATCAGAGGTATCAAGCATGTCTGTACCGCTGCCCCAACAATATACTTGCCCCATGCATCCTGAAATTATTCGCGATCAACTGGGCAGCTGTCCGATTTGTGGTATGTCTTTAGAACCTCGAATCATCTCAGCCAAAATGACTCGGCATATTTGCCATCATGAACTGGATGACTTGTTAAAACGCTTTTGGCTGAGTGTTATATTAACACTGCCGATTTTATTTTTGACCATGGGACTACATATCCCTGGAATTAAGTCGATTATAGCCTCCATTCCAGACGTATTTTCTTCTTGGTCACAATTCATTTTAGCCAGTATCGTCATTCTCTGGTGTGGCTACCCTCTTCTAAAAAAAGCTTGTTTTTCTATTAGGTATCGGCATTTGAATATGTTTACGCTGATTGGTTTAGGAATCAGCGTAGCGTATGTGTACAGTATTATTGGTTTGTTATTTCCAAATCTATTTCCAGCGGCATTTCAATCGGCGACGGGTCAAGCTAATCTTTATTTTGAAACAGCTAGTGTGATAACCGCTTTAGTATTGATGGGACAAGTTTTAGAGTTAAAAGGCAGAGAACAAACCGGCGGTGCTTTACGTGCATTACTTGATTTATCACCAAAAACGGCACGAAAAATAAAAAATCAAACTGAAGAGAAAATTCCTTTAGATGAAATTCAAATAAATGACGAATTAAGAGTACGACCAGGAGAAAAAATTCCTACCGACGGTGAAGTTATTCTAGGCCATAGTTCAGTTAATGAATCAATGATTACGGGTGAAGCCATTCCGATTGAAAAACAAATCGGATCAAAAATAATCGGCGGTACTTTAAATATTTCTGGAAGTTTTGTCATGCGAGCACTGCACATTGGCAAGGAAACTATGTTAGCCCAAATTGTCCAATTAGTTTCTGAAGCGCAACGTTCAAAAGCACCTATTCAACGACTAGCCGATCAAACGGCAAGTTATTTTGTCCCTTGTGTATTGGTTATTGCGCTCATCACTTTTGTTATTTGGTCTATTTGGGGTCCCAATCCCGCCATGACTTATGGTTTAATCTCTGCCATTTCAGTGTTAATTATTGCTTGTCCTTGCGCCTTAGGTTTAGCAACCCCGATGTCGATTACCGTCGGTATGGGCATCGGTGCAAAAGCAGGAATTTTAATAAAAAACGCTGAAAATTTAGAACGCTTTGAAAAAGTGAACGCAATCGTTGTTGATAAAACGGGTACGCTTACCTTAGGGAAACCCATGGTCAACCACATTATTGCTGCATCAGGCTTTAGCGAAATAGATATTTTATTAATAGCAGCCAGTTTAGAAAGACATAGTGAACATCCTCTTGCTGACGCCATAATTAATGCCGCTGAAAAAGAACAGCTGCATTTAGAAGAAATTGAAAATTTTACTGCAGAAATCGGTAAAGGAATCACCGCTGTTTGGCAAGGTAAATCGATTGCTTTAGGTAATTTAAAGTTATGTCATGATCTGAAAGTATCCACTGTTTCTTTAGAAGAAAAAGCTAAAAAACTGTGTCAATCAGGCGAAACAGTCATGTATTTACTAATTGAAAAGCAATTGGCTGGATTAATCAGTGTCAGCGACCCAATTAAAGAGTCAACCCTACCCGCACTAAAAAATTTAAAAAAACAAGGTTTAGTGATTGTGATGGTAACAGGTGACAATCGAATAACTGCTAATGCAATTGCAAAAAAATTAGCTATCAATCAAGTAGAAGCTGAAGTACTCCCTTCGCAAAAAAGCATCATTGTGCAACGTTTACAAAAACAAGGTTATATCGTAGCGATGGCTGGAGACGGAATTAATGACGCTCCTGCTTTAGCACAAGCCGACATCGGTATCGCCATGGGAACAGGAACCGATGTCGCTATCCAAAATGCGGGTGTTACTTTAATTAAAGGCGATTTGATGGGAATAGTCCGCGCGCAACAACTCAGTAAACAAGTCATGAGAAATATTCGCGAAAATTTATTTCTAGCTTTTATTTATAATATTTTCTGTATCCCTATCGCCGCAGGTGTTTTATATGTCTGGAGTGGGCGCTTACTTGATCCCATGCTTGCAGCCTTGGCAATGAGCTTAAGTTCAGTTTCAGTCATTGGGAATTCTTTACGATTACGCACCTTAAAAATAATTCAATAAAAATTAGATTTACATTAAAAAACTTGACATAATACCCACCCATTTAAATATGAACTTGAAAGTTTCGCTAAATAAAGTACCAATAGCATATAACGAGAGGGTGTGTTCACGTTCAATTTTTAACAAGGAAGAAATATGGTTTTACCTCTTACAAAAAAACAAAACGATTTTTCAGAAACTTCTCAACTCTATCAATATTTTATTTCTCCGAAACACACATTCCGAAATAAGTTTCAAGATGGATTAAATCAATTAAATTTAAATCCATTGGAAATTGGCCTTGCACTCGCTAACATTCGTGATAAAGCTATTCTTAATCTAGAAAATTTCTCTCTTATCCTGATGCATCGCTCACCTATTGAAATAGCCTCAGGCTTAATTCAACTGCATAATTCGAATCTTTTAAATATTGAAAATAAAAAAGCTTTAGCAAGGCATATCAGTCCAACAGGAATTGCCTTAGTATTACGTTTACTTCAAAGTGTGAAATTATTATCCGCAGAGAATAGAAGTGCTATTCAATTAAAAAATGATCTGCATTCAATAGCCAGCGTGCTCTTTAAACTTTTTGATGCCGAACTTTTTACACAGGAAAATTTTGATAGAGTTTTAACTCATTCCAATCTAAAACCTATAATTAATAGGCTAAGCGAATTTAATCGACAAAATAGTTTGACGCAAAAAATGTTTGAGCAACTAATGCGTTCACAACAACAAAAAATTTCATTCTCCAATGATCTAAACGAATTAAGAACAATAACGATTTTACCCAAACAAATTTCGAATGTATCGTTTTATCCTTGCCGCGCAAACTTCTTTTCGGTTCTTAAACACCAACATAACACCGAATCACCTAGTAAAACGGTAGAATATAATAGACAAATTTGTAAACATTAAACTTGTTTTTTATTATTGCTTTCTCGGTTTCATGAAGGCAGGAGTTTCGCATCTATAAAAAAACCTTCACACTAGGAGGGTAAAAAAAACCGCTAAGGAAAGAAGATGTCGGAGTTCAAATATATGAAAAAGGTTATAGAGCACTAAGGTTACCGTAATGATTGAGCTTGTTGAGAAATCTCTGCAGGAAGCGAGTTATTCTCAGTTTCAAGTTCACAGAAAGTTGCAAACAATTGACCCAATCTACCATTTTTTAAAGCAGGATAAAGTTTTTTCAAGCTTAATAAATGATCGATGGTGCCTGACTTTTCTAACGTTGTTTTTAACTCTCGCGCGGCCACTTCTTTTTCATCTGTAGAATAACCAAAATTACATCCAAAAAATTTCGTAAGATGAGTGATATGTTGCTCTTTTCTCCTTGCGAGATCAGCCAAGTATTTGTTTAATAGTAGGGTAGCAAGCAAAGGTTTCCAACCTGTATCTTTTTGTAAAAACATTTGTGTCAGCGTATCCTGTTTGAACAGAGGTTGAGCTATAAATTGCTGATCGATAAATTCTCGAATCGATTGTATCACCTCGGGATTGGTTTGCTCAGATGCTGCTAGCCTTTGTATCACTGAGTATGAGACAGAACTACAACTACCTTCCAAAAAGATTTGCAGTATTGTTCTGTTACCCAGTTGAGCGATCGATTCTAGTAAGAGCTTTATGGCCTTAGGTTGATAAAGTGCCGCTAGCGTCAGTGAATTGCCTACTACGTAACTTTTTTGCAAAAATATTTGCCGTCTTGTTTCTTCATCAAGTGAAGCTATCAACTCCAATAAGGGTTTCACAGCTTTGGGTTGATAATGTGCCGCTTTCATTAGTAAGTTTGAATCATCATCAAAATCATTTTCCAAAAGTAATTGTCGTTTTGCTTGTTCATCCAGTTGACTTATCAATTTTATCAGGGACTCCATCGCTTCTGGTTGGTTCTGTGCTACTGTGTGCAGTGTTTTCCTTCTGCCAATATTGGATTTCAAAAGTATTTTTAGTATTGATTTCTGATCAAATTGAGCGATCGATTTCAGTAGGATCTTTGTCGTCTCAGTTTGTTTAGTATTTTCTGCTGATATTAGTAAATTCCAAACTGAATACCAATCATTAGTATTCCTCCCCCCTCCAAAATTGCCATCTTGCTTGTTTATTAAATTGAGCAAATGATTCGAGCAAAGGTTTCACCGCTTCGGGTTGATAACATGCCGCTAGCATCAGTAAGTTCAAACCCTCAGTAGTTTTTTGCAAAAGGAGTTGCCGTCTTGCTTCTTCATCCAGTAGAGCGATTGACTCGAGTAAGGGTTTCACAGCTTCGGGTTGATAACGTGCCGCTAGCATCAGTGAATTGATGCCCCAAGAATCTTGTTTTGAATACATATTTTCCAGTATCTTATTATCAAACTGACTACGATATTGCTTCATCAATTCTATAAGATAGGTTACTGAGTTTGACTGATTACGAGCAGCCCACATCAGAAGATTTTGCTCGTCCGTATTTCTTTTTATTAATTCTAAGAGTCGTAAAGTAACAGAATCCTGGTTATCATTTGTTAAGCTCTTTAAATCTAAAGCAAATAGTAACTTAATTTTTTCGTTGATATCATTTTCATTATTAAAAGACTTTTTTTCCAATTCACTGATCAAAAATAGAATTAAATGCTGACTACTTAATTTCTGCCAAAAAATAGGGAAATTCATTTTAATGTATTCTAACTGCAAATAAGCTTTTCTATTAAAGAGCTGATGAGTGATATACCTCTCTTCAAAGCCGGAAAGATTATTATTTTCACAAAATAAATAGCTAAAATACGCACAATGCAACAAATTACCTATATTCTCCTCAGAAGGTGTTTGAGAAAAATAACCCTTTTGGATTAAAGTTTGCAAAAAACATTTTCTAATAAATTGCCAATTGAGATCGCGAATAACAATATTAAAATCATCATCTTCATCAATAATAAAAAATTTTTTCCAATCTTTTTTTTCAGTTTCAGCTAAATAACAATTAATCCTATCACCTATTTTTTCTGCTGTACCTGTAGAATATCCATCTTGTTGAGGACCTGTATAGCCCATTCTGAGCAATATTCCATCCAATTGACTTGTTAATAAAAAAACTAAATTAAATGGGGTATATTTTTCTTCAAATTTTTCTCGTAAAGTATGATCGATTTCTTCATCCGCTAAATGTCCAGGATATGGATCTTCCTCAGCATTCTTTTTAATGCCTAAACCATGCAGAATTGCTCTATCTATTACTCTGTTCCATGCATGTATGTTTTGAGTTAGCTCGTAGCCTATATTTTTCACTAATGCCACCCGTGCTTGATACAATAATTCAGATAAAGTTCTCGAACTGACCAAAGAATGCAGAATATCATTAACGCGGTTACGAAAACCCTCAGTACATAAATCAATATCTTCTGTTAGCTTCGAAATGATAACCATGTGCTCAGCCTTAGAAAGCCGGCTTCCTGGAGCATCAAGATTGCCTTTTAAGCAATGATAAATAAGCTGTAAATGCGCAATTAATGTTTGGTTCATTGCTGGATTATCTGTACTTATATGCTTCGTAAAACAATCAGGTGTTAGAGCACTATTGCTCTCACGGCATAATTTTTCTAACTGTGTAAGCCAATCGGCAGGTAATGTTAGTAAATTATTAAAATCGATACTCGGCGGGGGGGGGTAATTTGAAAAACTTTATCTTTGTTTAAAATGGGATCAAGCTCATAAGGTTGCATATATATCTTTTTTTTACTTTGAAAATTTTATAGTATATTTGAAACCTTAACTAAATATTAAAAATTGATTATTAAAAATAAAATATATCTTTACAGGAAAAAAATAGAAGTACGTATCGAACTGATATTGTAAGGCTATCCCGATAATTCGATAGGGACTTACTTCGGATAACGCTTAGCCCCCTGATTACCTTACACTGCTCGCTTGTAAAAATGCTCTATAAAGTTCTTTCGTACATTTAAACTCCGACATATTTTTCACTTAACTGTTTTATTTTTTACCTTCTTAGTGTAAAGCTTTTTTTATAAGCGCGAAATTCTTGGAGTATTGCAAATTGAATGACAACACCGTCAAAAATTCAAGTGCGAAGAGCTCATTAAAATTTTTTACTAACTTCTGAAAAAACATGTATATTTAATTTTTTTAATTCTGCCAAATAGCTTTCTAGTGAAATTAAATGCATACAAGGAATCGCTCCTGTTTCAGAGATTTCTTCTTGTAATATTCTTTTAGCTAAAAGAATAGCTGGAATGGTGGGGATATGAAGACCATCACCCTCTTTGGCTACCATAAACCATTTGATATCCTTATGATTTCCCTTATGATCAGTACCCGACATTAGCATGTGCATACCGCCTGCATCGGTACCCAATGAATCAAAGTAATGACTGAATTTTAATAAGGTTTCGGCATGGTTTTCTAATTTAATTGGAAGCTTAAATCGGATTAACCAAGATAAAAACCATAAACCAAGATGGGATACGCTGCTTTCTATTCCCGCAGAAAATCGAATCGATTTAATAGGAAAAAAACCTGGTAATAAATCTAAATCTGGGACTTCACAATTTGCCATCCAACGTTTTCCTAATAGAGGATATTCTTGTCGATATAAATCTTGCCATCCATACATTTTTTTGGATATACCACGAACATCTTGAAAACGTTTTCCTACATAACTTAGGATAGATTTGAAGGTAGCTAATCCTCTTTCGGTTTTTTGGCCAAGTGTAATTCCATATACTAAAGAATCGATTGTCTTAAACTCATCCTTATAATAGTTTAAAACAGCCGAGGATAAACAGGGCAAAGTGCTAGCACCTGTGATAGCAACACAATTTTTCTTAATCGCTTGCTCTTCTAAAATTGAAAAATCATTCACATATTCTCGGGCATCGGCGAGATCAATATAGTTTATACCCAAAAGTATGCAATTAATTGCTGTGGTAAAATCTGCAGTTTGAAAGGGACCAGAGGCATTGATGACCAATGGCGGCCTAAGACGTAATAACTCTTGGGATAATCTTTTTTTAAAATCGAAACAAAGTATATCAATACACGTATCAACGGCAACTTTGGAAAGTTGTTTTTTTAAAGCTACTAACGGTTCTTCATAGCGACCAGAAATAATAATGGCAATATTTTTTTCTACTAATCCCCTTGCAATTTTCCTACCAAAATTTCCAGTAGCTCCTAAGATTAAAACTTTATTATCTTCATCAGGTTTCATAAGTCATCCCTTTTAATGGTAAGCTCTAATAGTTTATTTTTTTATAAAAATTAATAATATTCTTCAGCAAATTTTTCTGAATTAGTATAAGGCGTAATTGCAAGTTTTTTTAATTCAGAAAAAAATGAAAAGTCTTGTCAACACAATAATGATTAAAAATCATATAAAAATCTTCATAATTATTCCGACTTTTATTAGCTTTCTGATCCTCATGGTTAAAATGAGGAAATTGTAACATTATTTTTTTATATTTTTGTTCACTAATCGATATTTAATAGCGCTTATAAATAACCTGCTATTACCTAAATTTTTATTCTCTAATTTAATAAAATTAATCGCCAGAAAAAAATTGACGAATACGCCTAAAATAAAAGTGACTTGGAAACAAATAGATTTGAACCAATGCTGCTGTAATAAACTCGCTGCGGAATCCAGCATGGAATGGGTAAACGTAACCAAAACTCTTGAAAACTCACTCGTTAATTCAAGCTTTTCTAAGTTGTTTTTGAAAAAAGCCTTTGAAGTAGCCATTATTATTTTAATAAATGTTAAAGAACATTAAATACAGGTTATTTTTTATAAATTAATTTAAAAAATTATAACATAATTATCATTTATGATAATACTTATGTAAAAAATTTTAATTAAGCTTGGTCAATAATTTTTTCCCCACACCTATTAATGTATGACGCATGAGAAAAAGCTGCCAACGCGAGCCGCCTAATTGACGCCATAATACCGCCGAACGCACTCCTGCTAATAAGGCAGCACGTATTTTACTGACTGTTTCGGCATGCGCTAAATATTTACCTTGTCCAACAACATGCAAACGAAAAGGTAATGCACCTAAGGTGGTGACATAAATATCGGCTAAACTATTAATAATAAGTTGCGGTGAAGATGCAAAATAGTTAGCTTGCGAAATAGCATGTTTTATCCGTCGACCTAAGTTTTTTTTGGTTTCAGGAGAACGGATGAGTTTACGTTCGAGATGCATTAAGCCAATTAAATAACGCGTTAATTCGCGATCTTGTTTAATTTTAGTATACGCGAGTAAATTAACTAACTCTTGTAAACCTAAACGTAAACCACTAATTGTACCGCCATAAACCTGTTCCACGGTGCTAACGTCAAGTGTGTAAATACTTTGAATACTCGTATCAAATGCAAGTTTTTCAGTTTTTCCAGTCCTAGCCAGATCACGAACTAAAGCGGCGGATTGGAAAACACCTGCTAGTGCTAAACTACGTTCAACATTTTTTTTTTCGTTGTTTTGCATAACACATTAAAATAAGTAAAATGAATAGGTACTCATAATCGTTTTTTTTAAATACCACTTTTCGTCATTGCAAGCACATAATGCGAACGATCCGACAAAGATGCACGGTCTACACTCTCGTTCAACCTAGCTATGACGGACTATTGAAATTTTGTTCTCCATAGAACTTTGAATATATTAGCGTAATTTCAAAGTTGCTAATCCAAATAATACCAATATAAAGGTAATAATCCAGAATCTCACAATAATTCTCGGTTCTGGCCAACCCTTTAACTCAAAATGATGGTGTATAGGCGCCATACGAAAAATTCTTTTCCCGGTTAATTTAAAAGAAGCCACTTGCAATATTACCGAAATTGTTTCTAAAGCAAACACGCCACCCATGATGAGTAATACAAATTCTTGTCTTACTACAACTGCAATGCAACCTAACGCTGCACCCAAGCCTAAAGCACCGACATCACCCATAAATACTTGCGCCGGATAGGTATTAAACCATAAAAAACCTAAACCCGCCCCGACTATAGCACCACAAATTACCACCATTTCGCCAGCACCGGGAACAAAAGGAATCGCTAAATACTTTGCGTAGGTAATATTTCCGGTAAGATAGGCAAAAATACCTAAACCACTTCCCACTAATACCGTCGGCATAATAGCTAAACCATCTAAGCCATCGGTTAAATTCACGGCATTACTACTGCCAACGATGACAAAATACACCCAGGGAATATAAAATATTCCTAAAGGAATCAAGAGATTTTTAAAAAAAGGCACCACTAATTGGGTTTCAACAGGTAAAGTTGCATTCATATATAACAATACACCAATGATTAAACCTAATATCGATTGCCATAAATACTTCCAACGTGGAATAAGTCCACGGCTATTTTTTAGCATCAATTTTAGGTAATCATCCGCAAATCCTATTAGGCCAAATCCTACTATGCCTAAGAGTACTATCCAAATCAGATGATTATTAAGATTAGCCCATAGTAAAGTTGTCATAACGATGGCAATTAAAATCAAAGCACCACCCATCGTCGGTGTACCGGCTTTACTTAAATGTGCTTGGGGTCCATCAGTACGTATTGCTTGACCAATTTGGCGATGACTTAGTGTACGTATCATCTTCGGTGCTAATAAAAGTGAGATAAGGAACGCAGTTAAAGACGCTAAAATCGCTCGTAAAGTTAAATATTGAAAGACATGAAAAGCACGATAGTAATTTGATAAAAATGCAGTTAACCATAACAACATGGGGTTAATTTTCTCCGGTTAAAAATTCAAGTGTGAAGAGTATAATAGCGCGTTATGATTCACGCAGCGTTGTCCAATAAAGCAGCGACTACTTTTCCCATTTGTGCACTGAGTGAACCTTTAATTAAAATAGTGACATTCTCTCGCAAATGCGGTTTCAGTGCTAAAATTAATTCCTGGTGATTAGGGTAATGCTTTGCGTTTGTACCAAATGCTTTGGCGGTTTCTTTACTTAAATCACCGCAAGTATAGACCTCATCGATTTTTAATTCTTTAGCTAATTTTCCAATTTGACGATGATACTCTATGGCATTGGGGCCCAACTCCCCCATATCACCCATAACAAAAATTCGCTGTCCAGAATAATGCGCCAATAATTTTAAAGCCGCAGCCACTGAACTTGGATTGGCATTATAACTATCATCAATCAAGTTCGCGCCTATTTTTGTTTTGCTTAGTAACACTCTTCCAGGCACTGGTTGCGTTTTTTCTAAACCGGATTTGATGTGGAATAATTCAACTCCCACTTGGCTCGCCGCGGCGGCGGCGGCTAAAGCATTCAACACCTGATGCTGTCCAGGTAAGCTTAAGCGAATCATCATTTCTTTTCCATTCGGGGCATGTAATAAAAATATTGCTTTTCCATCAGCATCCACTTGAATATTAGTCGCAGAAAAATCACATCCATCGGATAAACCAAAACTCACACAGCGAAAACTAGCAGAGGCTTTCTGTAAAGTATCAGTAAATTTATCATCGGCATTAATAATAGCGACACCATTTTTAGCTAAACCAGAAAAAATTTCTGCCTTAGCCTTTGCAACACCGCTCATGGATCCAAACCCTTGCAAATGTGCAGGCCCAATGTTGGTGATCAAGGCAACATTCGGTTGTGTGATCTGCGTCAAATACGCAATTTCTCCGCTATGATTCGCACCCATTTCAATCACGGCATAACGGTGTTGCGTGTTTAAATTTAACAATGTTAAAGGGACACCGATATCATTATTGAAATTTTTAAAATTAGTTAACACGGAGCCTGTTTCAGCCAAAATCGATGCGATCATTTCTTTGCTGCTTGTTTTACCACAACTACCCGTTAAGGCAATAATAGGGATAGAAAATTGACTACGATGTTGTTTAGCTAATTCCCCTAAGGCTTTTCTTGTGTCCTGGACGAGTACTAAGGGTAAATCGGTACCTATAACATGATCAACGATAGCGGCGGCGGCTCCGCGCTGCTTAGCAACTTCAATAAAAGCATGCCCATCAAACTTTTCACCGCGAATAGCAAAAAAAAGTTCATGTGGTTTTATGCTACGTGAATCCAAACTCAATCCGGTGTAATTCACATCCGGACCTAATAGCTTCCCTTGGATATTTGCAGCCAATATAGATAGTTTCACAGGTTACCAATAAATAGATGGGGTACTTTTAGACTATAGCATTCTATACTATACTCACAGGAATTAAGTACTAAAATAATAATATGCGCATTTTATTTTGCAACTTTCACACAGGCTATGCAGGAGGGCATAACACCTATATCTTAAGCTTAGTTGAGGGTTTAGCACAGAAAAATCATACTATTTCGGTAGCCTGTCCCGCCTCTTCTCAACTTTATTTAAGCTTAGACCCAACTGTCGCTCGTTTCGCCATTGATTATCACCGTATTTTAAAAAAATGGTGGAGAAATTTTAAGCAGCTCTATCTATTTAAACAATGGATAGCTCAAAATCATTTTGATATCATCCACCTGAATGGCTCTGCTTGTCATCGGGTCATTTTATTCGTTTACCCCTTCTTAAAACATAAACCTAAGTTGATATTCACCAAACATCATGCTTTATCTTTAAAATCAGGTGCTAAACTACGACTGCGTTACTTCGTTGATGCTATCATTGCCGTGAGTAAATATAACCAACAACAACTCCTTCAAGCAGGGATCTCGAAAACTATTAAACTTATTCCCCATGGAGTAGATACTGATTATTACCAGCCCTGTTCATCCGCAATAAAACAATTATTACGTCAACAATATGACATAAACCACGATGATTTGGTTTTTGTTTCCAATGCCGGGACAGCTCAGTGTAAAAATTGGGTTCACCTTATTGCAGCGATAGACGCATTATCACCCCAATTAAAGAAAAAAATTAAAGTTATTATTGCAGGCCACCACCCTCCTGAATTAGAAATAACTGAAAACGTAAAAAAGTTCGATCTAGCGACTCAAGTCATTTTTCCTGGGCTCGTTCCTGACGTCAGACCTATTATTAATTTAGGCGATATCGGTTTTGTACTGTCTAATGCCTCAGAAACCGTCTCCTTTGCCTGTCGAGAAATGCTAGCGATGGGTCTTCCTGTTATTGTTTCAAATTTTAGTGGTCTTCCTGAAAATGTAACCGCTGAACATGATGGCTGGATAGTCCCAGTTAATAATATTCCTAGTCTGACTGACCTGCTAATAACTATTTTAACGCGACTAACACCTAACGATCTCAAGCAAATGTCGCAGCATGCCAGAAACAAAGCAATAAAACAGTTCGACAAAAAATATTTTATCGATGCAACTGAACAAGCTTATGCAGATATTTTACGGATAAAGGAGTAAAAACGAGATCATGTCTTTAATAATCGTTGCACTTCGAGGACATCATCAAAGGGATATTTAATGCCTTTAATTAACTGATAGTCTTCGTGCCCTTTACCTGCAATTAATACAACATCTCTCGACTGCGCGGTTGTAATAGCATAGGCAATTGCACGTTGCCTATCCGGTTCACGATGTATGGGTTTTTTATTCGTGAACCCTTGTTGAATCTCCCGTAAAATTTGTAACGGATCTTCATGGCGCGGATTATCACTGGTTACTATGATACGATCGGCTTCCTGTTCGGCAATCTTAGCCATTAAGGGTCGTTTTCCTTTATCCCTATCGCCTCCACAACCAAATAAACAATATAACTTACCTGGACAATGTGGACGTAAAGCACGTAAAACTTGCTGCAATGCGTCGGGTGTATGCGCATAATCTACAACCACTAAGGGCTTCCCATTGGTATGAAACGCTTGCATACGTCCTTTAACATTCTTTAATTTCGATATAACCTGTGAAATTTCTGCTAAAGAAAAATGCAAACTCTTTAAAAGCGTCAATACCAATAACAAATTACTTAAATTAAACTGCCCCATTAAAAATGCGTTTTCGATAAACACTTCGCCCCAAGGCGTATCGATTTCTGCCTGTAAACCTTGCAGATTAAAATCAAATTTTTTTACCGTGACATGCGGAATATGCGACCATGCCGATTGAGGCTTATTTAAAGAATAAGCATATACAGGTAATTGTTCAGCAAGTTCAGTTAACCATTGTTGCGCATAAGGATCGTCAGCATTTAAGATCGCCTGCTGCACACCCGGTAAATCAAAAAAAGAACGTTTAGCCTGCGCATAGGCATTCATTGTTCCATGATAATCCAGATGATCTCGGGTTAAATTAGTAAATGCGGCCACAGAAAATTCTGTGCCGTTTAAACGCTGTTGCGCTAAGCGATGTGAAGATACTTCCATGACCACAGCCTGTGCTTGTGCATCACGAAAATTTGCCAGTAATTGTTGCAACTCGATAGCATCGGGTGTAGTTAACTGACCCCCCTTTAAATCCCCATAGAAACCATTACCTAAGGTCCCAATAACACCACATGGCTTTTGTAAGTGCTGCAAACTATCAGCTAAAAAATGTGTACAAGAAGTTTTACCATTCGTACCCGTAATACCGATTACAGGCATATAACGACTCGGATAATCATAAAATCGGGCTGCGATAGGCCCTAATTGTGTGGTTAAATGAGGAAGCGCTATTATAGGGATAGGCGCTACATTTACATCAATAGAAACATTCCCTTCTGGTTCGAATAAAATGGCTGCCGCACCTTTAGCGATTGCCTCCGAAATAAAATGACGGCCGTCATTATCCATTCCGGGATAAGCAAAGAATAAATCTCCTGGTTGAAGTTGACGGCTATCTTGGCAAAGTCCTTTAATGACGGGATCCGCCTTCACCGCAACGTCAATACCCATTAATAACTGACTTAAATGCATAAAAAATACTCGCCCAACTTAGGATCGATTAAGTCTTGCTTCACTACTAAAAAACCTCT
This sequence comes from Rickettsiella endosymbiont of Rhagonycha lignosa, assembly GCF_964031165.1. NCBI lineage: Bacteria > Pseudomonadati > Pseudomonadota > Gammaproteobacteria > Legionellales > Coxiellaceae > Rickettsiella > Rickettsiella endosymbiont of Rhagonycha lignosa. The sequence goes on from NZ_OZ035011.1 coordinate 1,072,923, forward strand.
ATTATAAATAATAATGATTCTCATTTAAAATATTTATGCTAACTGAGTCTATACCCCTCACCCAACTAAGCCCGGGACAATCTGCTACTGTAGTAGGTTTTAGTTCTGATATCGCTTCACCCTGTCGCAAATTATTACAACATTTAGGCATTACGCGACAAGTTGCCATTACTTTAATTCGACGTGCGCCGCTTGGCGACCCCTTACAATTACAAATATTAGGTAGCCAATTTAGTTTACGTGCCAGTGAAGCCTGTCATATTTATGTAGAATATTCAAACTAAAAACAAAACTCATGCAAAAAAATAAAATCATTGCCATAGCCGGCAATCCTAATTGCGGTAAAACGGTTATTTTTAATGCCCTCACCGGTAGTCGACAAAAAGTCGGTAATTGGGCCGGCGTCACGGTTGAGCAAAAAAGTGGGTATTTTAATGTCGGGACAGAAACCTATGAAATCGTGGATCTTCCAGGCACGTATTCCTTAAGTGTCGTTGCTAATAATTGTGCCATGGATGAATGCATTGCTTGCACTTATCTCGTCAACAATCGTCCCGATGTTGTCATTAATGTAGTTGATGCAAGCAATCTCGAACGACAACTGTATTTGACTGCCCAACTGTTAGAAATGCAGATACCGGTTATCATAGCACTTAATATGATGGATATTGCTAAGCGACGCGGCATACATATCAATATCCAACAATTGAGTCGATCATTAAAGTGTCCAATTATCCCTTTAACTGCAATTCGTGGTATAGGTATTAAAGAATTACGTCATACTTTATCAGCAAATCTCTCAACACATACAGCTCTCCCTTATTCTTTTGAGCCTTTATTGCAGAACACTTTGCAAACACTTACCGAAAAATTATCAACAAAAAAAGTTCCTCTTCCTTGGTTGGCTTGCCGTTTATTGGAAGATGATGCCATCGCTCGCAATTACGCCACACCAGAAGAACTTTCGTTTGCACAATCATTGATACAAATACTTAAAACACAATTGGGTGAAGAAATTGATTTGCTGATAGCCGATGCACGTTATGCTTGGATACAATCGCTATTAAAACAAAGTTTAATCACCAACACACCCGGCATAACGTTTACCTCGCGCATTGATCGTATTATTTTAAATCGTTGGCTAGGTATTCCAATTTTTCTTTTAGTGATGTACACACTTTTTTTATTTGCCATTAATGTCGGTGGCGCTTTTCAAGATTTTTTTGATATGGGTAGCACGGCATTGTTTATACATGGTAGTATCAATGTACTTACACAATTGCATTTACCGGTTTGGCTGATTGCATTAATTGCTAATGGCTTAGGTAAAGGGATTAATACCACAATAAGCTTTATACCGGTCATCGGCGCCATGTTTTTATTTTTATCCTTATTAGAAGATTCAGGTTATATGGCACGCGCCGCGTTTGTGGTCGATAAATTAATGGGGGCTATCGGTTTACCTGGAAAGGCTTTTGTTCCACTCATTGTGGGTTTTGGTTGTAATGTCCCTACAGTAATGGCTACGCGCACCTTAGCTTCACCACGCGATCGTATTTTGACAGTGATGATGGCACCCTTTATGTCATGCGGTGCACGCCTCACAGTCTATACTTTATTTGTTGCCGCTTTTTTTCCACAGGGTGGTGCACTCATCATTTTCGCGTTATATATCATAGGGATACTAACCGCAATTTTCACCGGTTTATTACTACGCTCTACCGCATTAAAAGCAGAAACAACGCCGATGATCTTAGAGTTACCGACCTATCATTGGCCACATTGGCGTTCTATCTTGCAAAGCACTTGGCAACGCTTGAAATTATTTTTATTTAAAGCAGGTCGCTTTATTATTCCAATTTGTGTGCTGATAGGATGTTTCAATACGATCAGCATCCATGGCAAACTTATCAGCGGTGAAGCCAATCAACATTCTTTATTATCCAGTATTGGAAAAACCATCACGCCAATCTTTGCCCCTATAGGGATACAAAGTAATAATTGGCCTGCCACTGTGGGTTTAGCGACCGGTTTACTCGCTAAGGAAGTGGTTGTCGGAACATTAAATACTTTATATTCACAAGTTGGCCAACTGGCAGAGCAAAGCGAACAATCAACAATAAGCGATGAATTAAAAGCCGCTGTGTTATCTATCCCTAAAAATCTAGGTGAGCTGGGCAAAACTCTAACCAATCCCATGGCGCTAAAGGCAGAAGCACCTGACGTGACGAAAGGTGTTTATGGTGTAATGTCCAATTATTTCGATGGTAAGCTTGGCGCTTTTTCTTATCTATTGTTTATTTTATTGTATTTTCCTTGTATTTCGACCATGGCGGTGATGCAACGCGAGATTGGTAGAGCTTGGGCTTATTTTTCTATGGCATGGAGTACGGGAATTGCTTATGCCGTCTCTGCTTTATTTTATCAAACTGTCACGTTTAAGCAGCATCCCTTAACAACTATTTTATGCTACCTCATCGTTGCTATTGCACTTTGTGTTACGCGTAGTTTCTTGCGTTTTAAAACCAGCAAACTCACCGAATTACCACTTCCACTCTCATCTAGTAGAGGAAACTGTCATGATTAGCTTACTCACTTTAAAAAAATTTATTGCTGAAAAAAAATTAGTTAATCTTTCACTTATTCTACAAACCTTTGGAACTAAACAAGAAGAAACCTTAGCTGTCTTAGAACTATTAATACATAAAGGTTGTGTAAAAAAATATTTTAAAACACTGAATTGCGCAACACCTTGCCTTAAGTGTTCATCCGAGTCCTTTGCTTTATATCAGTGGGTAGAACATCCTGTTTAACACCGAGTACTTCTTAATTCACGCGCTCGGGACTATCTCTCGTAGTATCGCTTTTATTCCGACTAAGGGATTATCCATCCTCTGTAAGGTTTCACTTAATTTTTGTCGCCAACGTCTGCCGCCTGCTACACCATGAAATAACCCGAATAGAGGTTGGATTAAATGCGTCAAATTTTCGCCCGATATAAAAGCCTGCTCTAGATAAGGTAAATACAGTAAAACAATAGATAGTCGACTAGGGATAATCAACGTATCTTGTGGACTAATTAGGTGATCAAGTTCTGCAAACAAATAGGGATTATACCAAGCAGCACGACCTATCATGACACTATCGACCTGTTGTAAATGTTCCTGCGCTGTGCTTATACAAGATATGCCGCCATTTAAAGCAATATTTAAATGAGGGAAGTCACGCTTAATCTGATAGACCCAATTATAATTTAAAGGCGGAATTTCACGGTTTTCTTTGGGACTTAATCCCGATAGCCAAGCTTTACGTGCATGAATAATAAAAGTTTGGCAGCCCGCCAAATTGACTTGTTGGATAAATTGGGCTAAATAATCATAACTTTCGCAGTCATCGACACCAATTCGGGTTTTAACCGTAATAGGTAATTTAACTGCTGCGCACATTTCAGCAATGCAATCCGCAACGCGTCTGGGATCTTTAAGTAATACCGCACCAAAGCAACCTGATTGCACTCTATCACTAGGACAACCGACATTCAGATTAATCTCGGAATAACCATAAGGTTCGACTATTTTGGCCGCCCGCGCTAGATCCGAACCAATACCGCCGCCTAATTGTATTGCCAACGTTTTTTCACTGGTATCAAAACTTAATAAACGTTCTCGTTGCGGACTATTTAAAATAGCGTCTGTGCTGAGCATTTCCGTATATAACTGCGCTTTTTTGCAAATTAGTCGGAAAAAATAACGGTAATGACGGGTAGTCCAACCCATCATAGGTGCTATCATATAGGAACTAATCAACTGTTTCTGCGGTTTTAGCATGATTTATTTCTGTTAAGGGGCTTCCATGCTGGTTTTTTACTGGTATGATAGCCCCACTAGCTTTGTTACACAAAGCCTGTTTTACAATAATAACAATTTGGAGTCCTTATCATGAAATTGAAACAAGCCCTCATCATCGGTTTAAGCAGCGCGATTTTAGCTATCCCAGCTATCGCAGCTGAATCAGCCACCGATCTGAATAGCTTACCAGCTGCTAATAGCAACCAGCCAGCTGCTATAACACCTGCTAGAAAGGAAGCTGTACATCATCGAAAAGGTCACAAAAAAATCTCCATGGAAAAAAAAATAGACCCTAAACAAGAAAAAGGAAACACTAAATTGGATGAGCTAAACACGCTTAACTCCGATAATACAACAGGAACAGATCAAACAGAAAAAGACTCCGTAAAGTCTTAATCTCGTTAAAAAAATAAAAGGTCGATATATTATCGGCCTTTTTTTATAATCTATTCTTCGCAATAAATTTTTTCCCGCCGACATTAACCTGGAATTAATATCTCTGCACTGCTGCATACTCGACCGATACGAGGAAAGATGTGTTGGAAGCTCCCGTCATGCTGAACTTTGTTTTGAGCGCTGCAAATATCTTCCACCAATACCAGCTCAAACCCTAGTTCCCAGGCGTTGCGCGCGGTAGACTCCACGCCAATATTCGTGGAGATACCTCCTAGCACGATGGTTTGAATACCGCGCCGACGTAACTGCATTTCCAAATCAGTACCGTAAAATGCGCCCCATTGACGTTTGATAATGCGGATATCACTATCCTGCGCCTTCAGGGTCAGTGGGATATTCCACCAATTGTCAGGCAGCGGCCCGCTACGAGGACTATCTACCAGTTGTTTCGGGGCTTCAGCGAAATCCGCCGACCAACCCACACGCACCAGAAATACCAGTGCGGATGCAGCACGAAAACGTTGAGCGAGAGTTGCAGCGCGTTCAAGCACCTGCTTAGCGCTGTGGGGACCGCCAGCGAAGGGTAGTATTCCTTCCTGCAAATCGATTAATACCAAAGCAGAACGAATAGGATCAAGCTTAAGCATGCAATCTCCGAGAGTCAGTAATTTCCACGCCGGAAATACACAGCCGGTCGACAAAGCTATGTTACTCCATGCCAGCCGTTATGTCAGCACAGCATAATTAAACCTGCATATGCACATCTTATTAGTAAGTACAATAATTTATATCAGTTCGAAACTCTCAACGATTAATTGCAAAGATTTTCGGCCCTGATAATAGTTAACACCTATACGATAGCGAACATTGATGCGTTCCGCACGGTGATTAGGCCATTGACTTAGGCTGACATTAAATGCAATAGCATCAATTTGTTTACCCGCAACTTGACTCGCTAAGCTCATCTTTAAATGTTTGTCACCTACCAACCGTTGTGCAAGTAATAGAAAACAACCTTCAAATAAAGGTTCCGGAAAATCTTGACCCCATGGACCCGCGTCATAACGTAACAGCTCAGCCAGTTCTAAAGTTAACTCCTGCTGAGTTAATTCACCATCGGTATAACAAGTAGCCTGTAAAATATCGGGTCGTAATTGTAGCTCACATTCTAGTTGAAAAATCTTAACAAACTCCTCAAAAGAATCTTTTTTCAAACTCAAACCTGCTGCCATTGCATGTCCTCCAAATTTATTAATCAAATGCGGATGACGCGTTGCAATAGTTTCTAATAGATCACGAATATGTAAGCCGGTGATAGAACGTGCTGAACCTTTTAATTCATCGGCTTGATGACCCTCTGCAAAAATAATCGTCGGTCTATGCAAACGTTCAGTTAGACGCGAAGCCAATAAACCGATGACACCTTGATGCCAACGACTGTCATATAAACAAATGCCTTTTTCCAAAGGTTTTTTCTCGAGCAATGTTTCTAAAATAGCGAAAGCTTCTTGTTTCATGGTCGCTTCGATGGTGCGACGTTCTTCATTTAATTGACTGAGTTGTAACGCGAGCTCATGCGCACGATTGCGATCAGTTTCTAACAAACAAGCAATTCCTAACGACATATCAGCCAGACGACCCGCAGCATTTAAACGGGGTGCGATACTAAACGATAAATCGCTCGCCACTAGATATTCAACTTCACGTTTCGCCAATTTAAGTAAGGCATAAATCCCAGGTCGGGCTTTACCGGCTTTAATCCATTGCAAACCCTGCATGACTAATAATCGATTATTACGATCCAAGCTCACTAAATCAGCTACTGTTCCTAATGCCACCAAATCCAAAAACTGCAGCATATTCGGTATAACTGTTTTATTTTTTTCAAACCAAGCTTGGTTACGTAAATAATGCCTGAGTGCCAACATCACATAAAAAATAACACCGACACCCGCTAAATTTTTACTCGGAAATGGATCGCCTCTTTGCTGCGGATTAACAATGGCATCTGCAATCGGCAAACTAGCTGCTGGCAAATGGTGATCGGTAATGATTACTTTTAATCCAGCAGTTTTGGCGGCGATGACACCTTCATGACTCGAGATACCATTATCAACGGTTATAATCACATCAGGTTTTTTCGTACGTAAAGCGAGTTCAACTATCTCTGGTGTTAAGCCATAACCATATTCAAAACGATTCGGCACTAAAAAATCCACTTGCTGCGCGCCAAAACAACGTAAGGCACTCACCGCTAAAGCACTACTGGTTGCACCATCACTATCAAAATCACCGACGATTAGCAAACGCTGTTGTTGCATCACTGCTTCACCCAAACATTGTGCTGCTACTTCGATGCCGGTTAACGACTGGAAATGTAATAAACTTGACAGGCGATAATCCAACTCCTCGACAGATTGGATGCCTCGTGCTGCATACACACGCTGTAAAACCGGATGTAAATGATTTAAATTTTCAACTAAATTGAATTCGCGTCGTAGGATGGTTTTATTCATGATGTTAATAGCTGAATCCCTAAACTTAGTTTGGCGCTATAAAGTGTATTTGCGTGCTTGCCTATAAAATTATTCACTTTTTTCAGCTGAATCTGTCGCTTTGATCATTCGCATCACGTTTTCGATTGAGTCATAGCGGCAGTCAGGGCGTAAACGATCAATGTAAAGCTCAGCATTTAAATGACCGATTTCATGTTGGATCAAACGGGCTAAAAATCCCCGTGCTACACCATTTATTTCCTTACCTTCAGGTGTGTAAGCAGTGTAATGAATTTCGTTATAACGATATACCTCTCCCATTTTATCCGGTACTGAAAAACACCCTTCCCAATCTTTATTCTCGCCAGCAGCTTCCACTGGCGTATACGATGGATTAATTAAAACCGTAGGTGGCACCACATCATAAACGTCTTTACGTCTCGCTTTTGCGGATTCAGGGACTTGAATAATAATAATCCGCAGTGCATGACCCACTTGTGGCGCTGCCAATCCTGCTGGATTGCCTAAAGGACTTTTTAGATCATTAAAAAAAATTCGAAAGTCTTGAATAAATTGTTGGGTTTCGCTATCGAGTGGAAACTTAATCGCTTTAGCCGGCGTTCTTAATACACTATGTTCAGGGCTATCCAATGTGACTAATTGCAATGCTTGATGAGATGACGCAGACGTCTTATTTAAATTATTTGTCATTGTTTCAGTACCCGAATAACTAGAAAGTAGGAAATAACTCAAGCTTAAGTAGGCAATGAGTATGAATATCTTTATCATAGTGTATAATTTAACGTATAAATTTTTAACTTGATAGTCTGTTATGGAATTAAATCTCGATACTGGCGAAGGGCATTATCAGATACGTGCTTATGCTAAAGATTTTATTCAAGTTAATGATAAAAAAATCCGGCATAGTCTTATTATCATGCCGAATCAGTTGATAGATCCTTGGCCCCCGCACTGTATTGCAGATTTAACCACAGATAATTTACAAACCATTGTCGATCTGCATCCAAGTATTGTATTACTCGGTAGCGGCGAAAACTTAGCGTTTCCAGACCCTGCTGTATTAAATATGTTTTATCAACAGAAAATTGGCATTGAAGTCATGAATAATGGCGCTGCCTGCCGTACCTACACGGTGCTCATGTCTGAGGGACGAAAAGTAGCCGCTGCTTTGTTGATAGCGCAATAAATTTTTTGCATGGCTTCATCTCGACGCTAAATTTCTCGATGCACAATATTTTTGTTACTTACTAGTAGACTACTCCTTCGAAAACGCCCTACAACAAAACCCGACTACTCCAATACTCGCTCTCATAGTGTTTTTTGCATTCTCCCTAGTCGGGCTTTTAAAAAAACTAATAGTCGTTCCCGCAACGCCGATTAAAGCAGTGGCAGCTGCTCCGTATAATGCTCCATCTGCAGTATGCGGGGAATTCCGGGCGCAGCGTTCAACTGAATAGGAATTAGTCTCAGTAATGCACGGTTCTGATTGTAGTGCGTACACATATCCACAGCCGGCACCCAAGGCTACGCCCACTAACGCACCAATAGAAATATTGACTGTCAATGCTCTTGCCCACCAGGCTATCGTCACTAATGTTTTTTTAAATTCAGAAATTAATGCTGCACTGGGTGTCCCTTCTTGTACCGGTGTTGCAGAATAGGTTTGTGGCATATTTTTTCCTTTTTTTAGTTTAATTGGCTGGTATATCCTGATGGAAATTAACTTTCCAAATAAAAATTCATTATTTATGATAGTTTTAATTCTTGAGAGAGTGCAGTAGGTGTTATAACTGGATTTTGTTCACGGTAAGTAAACATCGGCCCGTACTTTAATTTATTGTTACTGTGAAAATCTTTGCCACTGTCAATAAAGTTTTCTGCTGCTTTTTCTTCAAGCAGAGTTGGTGTTAAATTTTCATCAACCTCTTTAAACTTACTGTTAATTTTCTCATCTAATTGATTAGCTTTCTCACCTAATTTCTTCAACCCAGAAATAGTTTTCTCCAACTGCGCATATTGTTTATTTTCGGCTTTGATTTCAGCAGAGCTAAATAAATCTCGCATTCCCAAATACGTTGCGTAGACGAAACTGTTTAATGCGATAGGTCCAACCATAATCAAAGCAAAGATATTTTCTAAAGTAAACAGTACTGAAATAGGAGCTAATACCATAACAGTCGTGGGGCCCATCAAAAATAATACCAAAATCAGTCCATATAAAGCTAACCCTACAAAGGAAATTTTTGCAGAATATCGAAAAATTTTATTCCATGTTTCTTTATTCTTTTGTTTTCTGGAATGTGCGGGATGATTCTGCTTTTCTTGCTCTAATACTTGTATTTGATCGTTTAAACTGAGCTGCTCAAAGTCAAGATTTCCTTGAGCAAAAAGTTTAGGCGAAAAGCATTTAATCGCATTATTAAGTTTAATGGATATTTCTTTAGATAAATCATTTTTTTCAGCAGCTAATTGGTTTAATTCAAGCAGAATTTTGTGAAAATGATCATAATGTTTATTTTGATTTTTTATTTTATCCGAACAAAATAAATCTCGTATCCATACATAAGTGTTAAATAAAGCCCAGGGAAGAAAACCAGTTCCTATTGATACAAATAGCACTAAACTCAAAATACTTAAAATAAAAATTGGCAGGGTTACAACGGTCACAAACATTGTACTAAAATTAAAAATACAAAGACTAGCCACAAGGATCACGAATAGAAAAAACGCAAAATTCTGCAATTTTTCTTCATCTTTTTTTCTTCGGATGTAAGCTGGAAGATTTTCGATTTGTTTATTTAATAGCTTTATTTTATTGGCTAAATTTTCTTCAAACTCTGTTAATTTTTGTTTAGTTTGCGACATAAATTCCCTTTAAGTTGAAACTTTATTCATTAAAGTTTAACATAGATTATTCAGTTTTTATTTAATCTACTTAACAAAGTTATAATTTAAAATTCTCTTTAATTATTTTTTAAATAGATATACATTACCTATTCATGCTAGAGCCATTACTATTTCCTAGCTTAATATCCTTCTCCTTTGCGGTTTCTTCTACTTTGAAAATTTTATATATGTAATTATTTCCATTCGCTGCATTTTTGCTTATCGAACTATCTGCACTGGTAAAAATTGGTGAAGGAGCCCTATTCGGATTTGGTTGAACAGTATTTGTATTTCCTGTGATAGAATTCAATTTCTTCATTATAGCCGTAAACAAACGAGAAATTCCCGTTATCTCAATCAAATTAGGAAGTATCATTAGCATAAAAGCTGATGCAATTAGTAGACCCGCTGTTGCAAGCATAATCCCTACGCCTGGCACAGCAGTCAACGGGGCAACCAATATGAAAGCAATCATACCCACTACTAAAAATCGGGATATATCTTTGGCGCTAATGAAATTACTCATAATTTTCAAATTCTTATTCTTATAATAGATAATGTCTGTTTATATATTTATTTAATAACAAGAACAATAATATAATACAAAGCTTTAGAAAAGCTTAAGCATATAAAAATTTATTTTTATATGCTTAGCACACTACCAACATTAAAAATAAATCTGTCATGGTGAGGTCGTACTAAAAAATATTCTGCTAAGCACCTAGCATTAGATAGGTGCTGGCAGATCATTCGTGAATTGTTCATTATTGGTAGGAAGCACTGGGTCGCGACCGTACACATCATCCCAAAAATGTAATACATCATTTTTATCCACCCAAGCAGTAATATATGTCAGGTGTATGGGTATCGGTGTTTTTAAATTGATCACCGTGGTACGTCCCGACTCTAAAGCTGCTTCAATACGCGGTCCCGCTTGCTGCAATGCAGGATCAAGCTCTTCTAATGCTTCAAGAAATTCAAACGGATCCTCTAAGCGCACACAGCCCGAACTGAATAAACGCCGTTCTGCATCAAATAAATTTTTTGCTGGTGTATCATGAAGATACACGAGATGTGGGTTAGCAAATTCAAATTTAATTTGTCCCAAAGAATTATGTGGCCCTGGATCCTGACGTAAAATATAACGTCCAGGATTTTTTTTCACGGCTAACCAATCCACGGCTTGTGGATTTAATTCTTTATTTGGTTGATTCGCCGCAAATACTCGAATGTGGCTACGACTTAAATAATTTGGATCACGCATCGCTTTAGGAATAACATCTCTGCGCGCAATTCCAGGGGGCACAGTCCAATAAGGATTTAATATGATACGGGTGACATGAGAATTAATCTCTGGTGTTGGTCTAGAGGGTTTCCCCACTATCACTCGGGCGGTCAAAATGGCATGATGATCTTTAATTAACCGCAAACGATGATCCGGTACATTAATCCAAATATAAGCAGGATTGGCTAAAGCAATCAGCCGCGACCAACGTTGTAAATTGAATTGAATTTGATGTAAACGTTCCGCCGCTGAAACATTCAGCGCTTGTCGTGTCGATGCACCTACGACACCATCATCGTTTAACCCATGACGTTCTTGAAACGAAGCAACAGCCTCTTCAACTTGCTCATCAAAATCATTCGCATTAGCGCCCCCTGTGCAAGCACTTTCTGCTAAATCCTCACTCGCACACAAACGCTGACGCAACACAACTACGGCGGGGTCTTGCATGCCCACCGACAACACATCCTTAGTCTGTATACGCGGCCAAGGGTGTTGTGCAGCCTGTTGATAAAATTCTAATTTCTTTTCCAAACGTAAATAGGCTGGAATAGATGAAGGCTGAGAATCAGTTTGCGCATACGCGAATGTAGCAAAAGAGAATAGGCTAAGCACCAAACCCACTTTAATTTTTTTTTGTTGTAAGCAACGCATTTTATTATCTTTTTTCATCATAATGATTTACCACATACCCCTCGACAATTTCTTGAAACTGTTGGACGATATTATCACCACGCAAGGTAGCAATTTTACGCCCATCGGCAAAGACCGGCGCAATGGGATGTTCACCGGTACCTGGTAAACTAATGCCAATATTTGCATGTTTACTTTCTCCCGGACCATTCACAATACATCCCATGACGGCTAAAGATAAATTTTCTACACCATGGTATTGTTGTGACCAAACCGGCATACGTTCTTTAATATAGGCCTCGACCTGCTTGGCTAATTCTTGGAAATAACTACTGGTAGTACGTCCGCAGCCAGGACATGCTGACACTGAAGGCATAAAGGCTCGCAAGCCCATCGATTGTAAAATTTGCTGACAGACAAGCACCTCGCGACTTCGATCGCCCCCCGGTTCAGGTGTTAATGAGGCCCGAATCGTGTCGCCGATACCTTCTTGTAATAAAACTGCCAAAGCTGCTGTAGTGGCAACTATCCCTTTGGAGCCCATCCCTGCTTCGGTTAAACCTAAATGAATCGCATACGAACAGCGCGCTGCTAAATTACGATGGATGGCAATTAAATCCTGCACGCGACTTACCTTACACGATAAAACGATTAGGCTCGCTGGCATACCCATTTTTTCAGCCAGCTCAGCGCTCAATAATGCTGATAATACTAAGGTCTCTTGCAGTACTTCCGCTGCAGAACGTGGATGCGCTAATTGGGCATTTTTATCCATCTGGCGTGCGCTCAAATCCTGGTCCAGGCTACCCCAATTCACACCTATCCGCACCGGCTTATTATACTTCAGTGCAACTTCTATCATCTGCGTGAATTGGGCATCGCGTTTCTCACCATAACCCACATTCCCAGGATTAATACGGTATTTATCCAAGGCTTCAGCACAGTCTGGATAAGCCTTCAATAAACGGTGGCCATTGTAATGGAAATCTCCGACGATCGGCACAGAATAGCCTGCTTCACGGACTCTATCGCGGATAAAAGGCACTTGCTGGGCGGCTAGCTCGGTGTTGACGGTAATTCGGACTAATTCTGAACCTGATTGAGCTAATTCAATGATTTGCTGGGCGGTGGCTGAAGCATCTTCGGTATCGGTATTGGTCATGGATTGCACGACGATAGGCGCCCCGCCGCCGAGCAGAACTGAACCTACTTGAACGGGAGTGCTGATACGACGTAGAATCGGAGATGGGAGTTCAGATTCAGCCATAGCTTAGTAACTTCCTTTATTTTTTAAGTACGGATGAAAATAACAATCTATTGCGGTATACTCTAGCACATTATGAAGTCAAGTGAACATACTAAAACAAGTCTAAAGACAAGGGAGATGGTTATGAAAACTCACTTACAAACACTTTATCAATCCCTACCCATCAACAGCACCGATGCCTATATTGCGCGGTTAAAACAAATCCCGGTATTAAGTGCTGAGGAAGAAACGGAACTCGCCGAACGCTATTATCACTATCAAGACCTAGTCGCTGCTAAAAAGCTTATTATTGCCAACCTACGTTTCGTCGTACATATTGCACAAACGTATATGGGCTACGGTCTTGCACTCGCGGATCTGATTCAAGAAGGAAATATTGGTTTAATGAAAGCGGTTAAACGTTTTGACCCTAAAGTCGGCGTACGCCTGATCTCATTCGCTGTACATTGGATCAAAGCAGAAATTCAAGAATATATCTTACGTAACTGGCGTATCGTCAAAATAGCCACCACGAAAGCGCAGCGTAAATTATTTTTTAATTTACGTAAAATGAAAACCCATTTAGGTTGGTTTAATCAAAAAGAGATCGAAGCCGTGGCACGCGATCTCGGTGTCAAACCAGAAACCGTGCGCGAAATGGAGTCGCGTTTGGCCTCTAACGATATGAGTTTAGATGTCAGTAGCGATGAAAATAACGATTCTAAAACCACGAGCTATCCATTAATCGATATGCATTTCGAAGATAATCGTTACGATCCAGCCCGTTTACTGGAAGCCAGTGACACCATTGAGTCCAGCCAAGATCATTTACATAAAGCGCTGGCCAAACTAGACGAAAGAGAACAAACCATTATCAGGGATCGTTGGCTCACCGAACCTAAAATTACCTTGCAAGAATTAGCCAATCGCTATCAAGTATCGGCTGAACGCGTGCGTCAACTCGAGCAAAAAGCGATTAAAGAGCTACGTCATGCGATCGAGGAGCAAGCGGCATGAAATCTTTTGATAGAGATTTTGTCAGTGTTATTGATAAATTTCTAAGCGCTTTCGATAAACGACATCCTGAGAAATCCGCTTCTCAAGAAAAAGAAATTGAACAATACCAAGTACTGATGACGAAACGCGATATAAAAAACTGATACACACGCTTGAATATACTCACAGCAATTGCATTTTTGACAATGCGCCGGGAGAATGAAGCAACCTTCGTTTATTCAAGATACATGAGGATTGCGAATTGAGCGACAACACAGACAAAAATTTAAGTGCAAAGAGTGTACCTATGTTTCTCGAAATTGAACTCAAACTCAGCATTGCTCCCGAAGATGTTAAGTTATTACTAATACATCCTTTATTACAGCTCGCCTCCACCCAAGCTATTTCAGTAGAGCAACTCATCAGCCGCTATTTTGATACCTCAGATCTTGCTTTATGGCAACAAGGCCTATCGATGCGCGTTCGTGAAGCCGGTGGGCGCACCATACAAACCTTAAAAACAACCGGTGAACAAATCGGCGATCTACAACATCGGCATGAATGGGATCAACCGGTGACGCAAGACATGCCGAATATCCAACAATTTACCGATCCAAGCCTAATAGCCAAACTGCAAACTATCCTAGGCAACAAGCATTTGTTAGAATTATTTCATACTGACTTTCAACGCAGCTCATGGAACTTAAAAACAGAAAATGGAACGCAAATCGAATTAGTTTTAGATCAAGGTTTGGTCAAAACCGCAAACAAACAAGCCGTTTTACATGAAATTGAGCTGGAATTAAAACATGGCGATAGTCAAGAACTGTATAAAATAGCCGAATTTCTCAAACAAAGCATTCCGCTTAGCGTAGAAACGCGTAGTAAGGCAGAACGGGGCTATTTGCTCTATAATGACAATAAAATGTCATCCAATTATGTATAGTTAATCACCCCTAATTAGAGTAATATCACCACAACTTAACAAGAACTTTATTGTATGTTAGAAAACACAACCTCGCACAAAAGCCAAAGAGAAAAACTCATTCTAATAGAAGGAGTCACCGAAACTGGCGAAAAATTCAGGCCTAGTGACTGGGCTGAACGTATGTGCGGTTGTTTAGCTAGTTTTACTAACCGACGTATGGTGTACTCTCCACAACTGCGACCTATGATCGATCAAGAAAGTCGCACCAAATGCCTCGTTCTCGATCCCAAGCTCAAAGAAACTAATCCCGATATTTTTGAGTGTATTATGAAATTTGCCGGTGAAAATCGCTTAAAAATCCACGAATCTTATACCGAGTCTGAAGATTAAATCCCACATCAAAATATCGTTGTAGACAATTCTGATATGGGAAGTATGCTGATTAATTTATATTTTTAGTGTCTGTTCACTTTGATTTTCATCTGTAGCTTTAATAGAATCCTTTTTGGAAAAAAATCCATTAAAATTTTGACATCCCGATAGATCTGAATCATTATTTTGAATTGGGATATTCATATTTCTATTCATACTCATATAGGGATTTTCCAAAAAATTTTTAAAATCCTTAAATAATTTTTTTAAAATTTCATCCTCATTTTTATCAGCCTCGAGGTGAAGAACCAAAGTTTTAAATACCTCATAAGCTAACTTATCTTGAAAATCATCTAGTACGTAAGGATTAGTAATTGTTTTTTTAATAGCATCGCCAAAATTACTTAAAATAATCTTGTTAAAGATTTCCTCATCACTTAAGGGTATCGCTGGTAAAGGTCTAGTAGTTGCACTTTTAACATCAGTTACTTTTGTAACTTCAAAAACTCCATTTTTTTTATTATTTGCTTTTGATTGTTCATTAGAAGAAGAATTTAGAATATTTAAGCTACGCATTGAACTGATATTCATATAATCTGGATAAGATATAGAATTTCCTTCCAAATTATCTTCTTTTAAATTTTTAATTGAATAGTTACTTATAAAATATGGATCTAATTTAGCAACCCCGCCAAAAATTTGGGGATCTACTGGTCCCTTATTCTTTTTATTAGAAAATTTCTTACTCACTCCTCTTTTCAAGGTATCAAAAATTCCATCTTCTTTTTTACTAGTATTCAATGTTGCTTTATTTTTATTATTGTTTGGCATTTGTTTTCACTCAGTAATGATTATCGCCAAACATCTTAGCTAAAAATAATTAAATAAAGATTAATAATAAATTTAGATTTTCTTAAATCACCCTGCGTAACTAACTTTTATTATTTAATTTTTCTTTAATAAAACACTTATAAACTAAGTTTTTTATGAGAGTAAAATAAAATGTCAAAATCTAATAAAAATCTTTTAATTTCAGAATTGAAAGAAGTTATTGAAGAATTAAAAAATCAAGTAACTGATTCAAGTTTTATTCATTGCAGAAAAGAGTTTTATAATTATTTATATTTACTTAAAAATAATATTATTGATGTAATCACCTCCTTAAGAGACACATTAAAAGAATTATTTCAATTACAAACCTATTCTGGAAAACAAATTATTGGCGATTCGGCGGCATTTAGCGAAAAAGCCAATAAATTTTTGTTAAACAATTTAGCAGAATTAAAAAAATTCAAAGGGGTAATTTTTTATGGTTTTACTGGCGAAGGAGCGAATGGTGTGGTTGCTGAATTAATTGAAAAAAAAATATTATCTACCGAAAAAATTATTGCTAATATCGTTGCGAATGAAAGCCTAGCCGTTATAGAAAAATATCAATGTCGATACAGTGAAAAAATACAAAATTTTTTAATTGTTGATGATGGCAATGGTGGTTGCCAATTTGGGGATGATATCAATCTTTCGGATCCATTAGCTGAAGAATTAATTTGTTTAGAAGGTGGCGTCATTTCCTTTGGACAAATCCTAAATACTTTAATCCAACATGAAGAACCACACATAATAATTTACACTGGATTACGTAACAAAGATAACATAGGCTTTGAACGAACCTTGTTTTCTGCTAGTGAATTATTTTTAACCTTGCAACAAGCCAAACAAAATAATCGACTGGAAAATAGCGATCAGTTTGAAAGTATCTTAACAGATTATCTTAAATATCATCGTTTAAATCCACATAACAACGATGACAACGAATTAAAACAAAAACAAATTCAAGTTTATTTTGAAAAATTTAAACAACTAGAAAAAACAACACAACAACACATAATGGATAAAATTAAATCAATTCAATCCATTAATTATTCGCAAGCCCTTTTTCATGAAAAAAAATTAAGCAATTGCAATTTTCTAACAGAAACTCAATTTTTTCTAACAAATGTACAGAAAGGGAGTATTCAATCAGAAGTTGTTCCATGTCAAAGTTTAAAAAATCATTGAAAGAGACAAACAGAGCGTAAGCTACAAC
Organism: Rickettsiella endosymbiont of Rhagonycha lignosa; assembly: GCF_964031165.1. Classification (NCBI taxonomy): domain Bacteria; kingdom Pseudomonadati; phylum Pseudomonadota; class Gammaproteobacteria; order Legionellales; family Coxiellaceae; genus Rickettsiella; species Rickettsiella endosymbiont of Rhagonycha lignosa. The sequence goes on from NZ_OZ035011.1 coordinate 1,090,115, forward strand.
CACAACAAATCGGTTTGGTTTTTCGACAATGCTGTTTTGCATGTATAACGATTAAGGCATGATATTGTTTATACAGATCAACATTTTTTGGTAATTGCGTTTCAAATAGCTCTCGGCAGTATTCATACTTCTCCTGACCTTGTATCAAGTCTAAGCGTTGCAATAAACGCCGCGTGTAGGCATCGATCACGAACACCGGCCGATTGAAGGCATACAGTAAAATATCATCCGCCGTTTCAGGTCCTATACCCTGCACTTTGAGTAATTGATTGCGTAGCTCCCGGGTGCTTAATTTATCTAAACTCGCATAAGCACCCTGTGCTAAATACCAATGACAATAATTTTGCACGCGTTGGGTCTTAATCCGAAAATAACCACTGGGCTTTAAACAGATTTCTAAATCGGTGCTGGATAAACTTTGTATCGCTTCGGCAGTTAAAGGTGCTTGTTGTTTTAAAAGCAGCAAAGCTTTCTCAACATTCGACCAATGGGTATTTTGCGTGAGTATCGCGCCCAGCATGACCTCGAAGGGGCCGTCTGCCGGCCACCATTGCTGGCGGCCGTACATAGTCAGCAGTTTTTTATAGATACTGAGTAATTTTTCTTCGGTCACTGCTATCACTTAAAAAGTGATTATTCTACACAGAATACTTCCATAAACGAACATTTAAAACTACCGGGCTATAAATAGCCATTATATTAATTGGCTCTAAAGGTCTTCAATTCTAAACAGGTATTAGTCTCTAACAAATTATTATCTTCAGTATTTACATGTGTTAAAGCTTCGATTTCAGGCTGAGTTATATAATTATTTCTAGATATAGAGTTATCTTTAAAAAAAATACTACTTACTTTATGAGTAGCGTATTTGCTGGCTTTGAAAAAAGCTCCGCTGCTTAACGTACTCAATAAGGGCATCATCACTGCTTGAAAACCTTTTCCTACAAATGCATCACTTAAAAGATTGAATAGCATGTTTGGATTTAGATAAATAGTATAAATAGCGATCGGTATTAAAATATTTAATATTTTATTTTGAATTTTTTCTGAAAATATTTCTAGCACTTGCGCAATGAGTAAACTCCAATAATTTATTCCTAAATAAAAAGCAAAGCTCAGCCCTACATCCTCTATACCTACAGATACTGCGCTGCCAACTACTAATGAATTCATCAGAGCACTACCCATCGCCAAAGAGATAGGTTGTAAGCCAATAAAAATAAGATTCGGTAAATAAGAATACTGTTCTTTATTTCGTTGTGCTACTTCTTCCCAAGCACCTGCTAAAACACCGCTGAATAAGGCGGATATCGGCATAGCGATAGTAATCGCCAAATTTTGCTGAGGATAAGGAATTAATCCAGTTTTATTTGGTTTGGATTGAGTATTATAGCTTTCAAAAATATCCTTAATTTTTTGAAATTCTATGGCATTACAGCTTTTTTCTGCTAGCATCAATGGAGATTTGCCATCTTTATTAGTACTTATTTTTGCAGCTTTTTCTAAAAGCAACTTTAAGTATTGAGTGCTGCGCTTGCCATAATAATAAAGAAAATGTAACAGCGTATTTCCAGAATTTTCATCGCGAAAATTAACATTTGCACCGTTTTCAATTAAGGTTTTAAACTCAGCTAAATTATCGGCATAAATTGTAAATATGAGCTCACGACCCATTGCATTCGCATCCGCATCAGTAAGGTTATTTTTATTCGTTGGCATGTATTTCTCGCAACTAAAAATTAAAAGACTTATTAACTAGCCGAGAATCATAGGTAGCGAATCTTAAGGATTTCTTAAACCTGTTCTAGTATTAAAAAAATTGATAACAATTTAAATTTTAATAAGTTAGAATCTATCGAAGAAAGACCACGCTTTATGAATTAACGTGAAGCCATGCACCGGAAAGACTTAAGAATAGGCTCGCCATAACAATGATTTTTACTATTTGATATCTATGCATTCACTTCGCAACGAGTGAATTTTTTCTACATATAAAATATTTATTATATTCTTATATCTTTATATAAAAAATAAATTGAATATTTTGTTAAGTATTCCTTAAGCTTCTCCACCTACGATGAAGATCATTTTTACTTTTATTCTTAGGTGTTTAATGCCAGCTAATAATCAAATGAATCCAATATCGCTCTCCAAATTTAATCGTATATTGACAGATCAAACTACTGAAAACGATCAAAAAAATTTATTTATTATCAATAAAGTTTCAATTATTTTGACGCAATTACCCCCCTGTCTTAAAGAAACCTCTACCTCGGATCAGCTACCTTGTATTAGCAATGCTGAGGATCCTATTAAAAAGCAAAATGATTATTGGAAAAATTTGATAAAAAAAGACCAACTTAAAAATATTTTTAACTATTTAAAAATTGTTATTGCTAAATCAAATGTAAAAATCAATGAACATTCAGACCTTGTCAATAACTTGCTAACTGTTTGTAGTCGATTTTTAAGTACTAATTTGTTTAGTTCAGAATTTATAAACATTGATAAAGATGCTACAGCTAAAGCTTATTTACAATTGCTCATCCAAATCACTACTCTCCCAGAAATTCTAAACATTCATGCTAAAGACGACAATCTAAAATTTTGTGAATTACTAAACTCAACCAATCAATTTTTACAAGACTGGGCAAGATTTAATCAAAATAGCAGTAACTCAAATTTTGATGTATTGAAAAATTATGTTGAAGCCATCGGAAATTTAACGCGTGAATTTAATATAGAAAATTATCGTAGTAGCTTAGCCACTTTTGAAACTCCAATGACGGAATTAATCAATGTATTAGACCCTTACTTAACAACCGACCAGAAAAGCGACTTAAGGTACACTTTTGTGCATCAATACGATAGTGGGTGCGAATTAATCAATTGCGAAAAGGTATTTAATTCAACTGATTGCAATTCCAACTACGTTAGTACAGAGATTAGCCATATAGATCAGGGTACTGTTTTAGAGAGTAGTGACATGTCTCTAGAGCATAATTTAGACATAGGGAATAGAATATTAAAAACATTAAATCCCTTAGCACATTATGAAAAACTCGATGAACGGATTACTAAAACTGCAAATTTAGATAATTTTTCAGATTATTTTAAAGACTTAATTAAAAAAGCAAATAATGAAAATAAAAATTTAGAGCCTGAATTCATAGAAAATTTATCCAAGTTTCTGTTCAAATTAACCGGGGTATTCCAACGCACTAACCCTCAATCCAAATTTTATAGAAGTTCATTTTCGCTTTTATTAACCTTATTAAAAAATCCGGCTATTGAACATAATCTTTTGCATATTCCTAAAGCAATAGAAGCCGCCGCGGATCAAATGAAAATTTTACTTAACGATGGTCTGAAAAATTCTACACGCAATCCGATTTCTAGAATTTTTTCTACCATGGATGTTCTTGATGATATTTTTCACCAAGCAAACGATATTGTTACAATGCCGGCCTATGAAAAACTAAATATAGCAAAAAAAATTGAAGAGATAAGTTTTATTTGTTTAAAGCTAGATAATTGTAGTGCTTTTTTAAATCAATTTCTAAAAACTTTAGGTGCTCTAAACCGTAATTTAGTTAAGTCAAATACTACTGAAAAAGAAGTCACCGCAATCCAAACCATTGCGCAAAAGATTGTTACCCAAGCGCAGCATAATGTGACACAAGCTGAATACGAAGGCTTAGCCTGGAGTTATCTGAAAGGACGTCATGATAAAAATGCAAAAATAATAGCGAAAAGATGTAAAGAGAATTTTAATCTTACTCATTGCCAAGAATTTATTTCTGCTAACCAAACCGTCGAGGAGGATATTGATATAACTACCATCATATCTAAACCAAATACAACGACGACAGAATTACCATTTAACCTTAATAGCACATCTTCCAATCAAACAATTGTCGATACTGCAACCGAAAAAAACACGGATGCAAGCTTAGCTAATCCTGAACTAACATTAGGTGCAGCAGCAGCGCATGGTGTGGGAAGTGGTATGCTTAATGGAATCATCCATTATTTTACAGATAGATATTCCAGGAATAATGAACAAGCATCAAAAACTAAAATAATAGCCATCTATAGTAGTTTATTTGTTCATGCTGCATTTGCTGCGACATTTCCATTGATGCTATACAAGATACAAGAACACATTGATCAAGGCAATGAAGAGGAAGCACAGCGGCTATGGGACAACCTACTGTTACAAGCACCGCTCACTTTTATTAGCACTGCCGGTTTAAGCTTAGGTTTGCACGTAGTCTATGAATACACACAACTATTATCCAATCGCTTCCGAATAATTGCGCAAAATACGCTTCCTCTTGCAGGAACGGCTGTCGGTCTATTCAAAAACCCTGTCGCCACTGGTGTGCAAATGGCTGCATCTATTATAGCTTCTTCTACAACTTATGGTGTATTTAATTGGATTTCTCCTGTAAAGAATAACGCTATTGTTCTTGATGTCGAAGCCCATGAAAATAAAGGCGTTGAATTGAAACTATTAAATACAGAAAATGATGTTAAGCCAACTGCTAATGTTATCGTAGGATCCGAAATTATTGAAAACACTTATCTGTATATTACAAAAGAAAAATTAGATGATATAAGAAATCAATCAGAAGGTATCATAATACTTCTTGAAGAGCTTGTTTGTTCGTTGGAAAAAAGTATAGAAAAAGATAAATCAAAAATTGATTCAGATACTAATCCTGCTGTAGCAGATACTTATCAAACAATTATTGATGATAAAGCTCAAATATTGCAGATAATAAAGGGGGAAGTAAAAAACTGTAATACGGAAATCAGTTTTTTGAATGATGATCACAAAGAGGCTTACAAAAGTTATATCATAAAGAATACTCATAACCCAGAGGAAAAAAAGAAAATTAAGGATGATTATTCTTCTGCGATGAATAAATTAGGAAATGTATTTAAACGCATGGAGCCTATGTTTAATAATATGAAGATAAATTTAGGTACAGCACATGGATATGTTAAAGGAGCTAGCAAAAGCTTTGCTGGCGATGAAACTCTACTTAGCTTAGATAAATTAATGGATAAAATTCAATTTCCTTTGAGTTTAACTAAAAATTATATTAGTAAATATAACACATGGGATGCGGCTGAAAAGGGGGAAAAAAATGGCGCCATAAAAGCTTTAGCAAATAAAGAAAATTTTGAAAAAAGTATACAGCCGAATACCTCGCAAATCACATCGCGCCCTAAAAAAACTAGATCTTTTTTGAATACTCGCCCTCAATCTGTAGCTTCAGATTCTAGAACCCATTCCTCTGGCTCCGAAGAAGGTTCTGTTATCTCAAACGGAAGCTCAAAAGATGAAGAAAACGCTTTGATAGTTCGTCCATTATTAAAATCATCTAGATAAATGTCAGACAATAAAAAAGCCTGCTTCTGCAGGCTTTTTTATTGATAATTTTTAACCTTGCAAAATATTTCGATAATCTATGGCTAATTTTTTCAAATCCAGTTGATTAAAAAATAGCGAATAACACATCCAACAACTTAATGCGGCTAAATCACGAAATTGATGCGGTATATGATAAGGTTTGACTAGTAACCCTTCTTCAAACAAATGTGCTAATAAACGTTGATCTTCCAAACTGGTTTTACCCACAAATAATAAATCAATTCTATCGACTAAACCTTGTTCTACTGCTAAGCGTAGATAATTATAAATTAAAATAAAGCCTTTGCTGTAAACCAAATCTTTAGTAAATGGACCTAATGTCGGTAAGCTACCGCGAAAGATTCGCATACTACTTTTATAACTTTCTTCCGGTGTATGTGCTTGCTCAAGAAAAAAATTAAATACGTGCAAGAAGTCAGCGCCCTCTTCGGCCATGGCAATACCGGTGACGCGATCGGTCAATTTTTTAATGCGCATTGGCGAAGAAACAAAATGAAATAACTCCATAATAATCGCCAAACCTTCTTGATTGGCAATGGCTGAAGGTGGCCCTTTTCCCAAAAAGGTACAAATGGGTTGATGCATGCCATTCAGTGTGGTGCCCATGTGCACCCAACCTTCATGCACTTCTAAAATGCGTAAATCACGTTCGCTAAATAAAGCATCTTTGCGGATTTTGATCCATTCTGCACCGGCTGCAGCATCCGCTACTATCCCATCACTAATGATCACCCATTTTTTCATTTTAGGCTTTTGCAGTTTAGTCTTAGTAGATTTATGCTGTTTAAAATAAATGGATAAACGTTGATTCAATATCTCTGCAGCTTGTTGACTATCATAGCGTTTCTCATCCAATTCATTAAACGTTTTATCCTTAATATTCATTAATGCTTGTGAAACACTCGGCACTAAATCTTTTAAACGCGGCGCATTTACGTAAAAGGCATCATCGGCACTACCGTAAAGCTCTCGTGATAAAGCACTAAACTCTGGTGTGCCACGTGCAGCTAAGAGATCCAAAACATCCTGATATTCTCGACACATACGCAACATTATGTTACCAATGCTGCTTATTTGACCGACTTCACGGTTTATATCTCGTTCGAGGGCTTGAAACTCTTCACGTTTTTTATGAATATCAAAGGGTAACTTATTTTTTTGATAATATTCAGCATTTACTTTGGGTAATTGTTTGCATTTTTTTTTAAAAAAATCGGCTTGTATTTCCGGCCCCCATTTAATACTGTCTAAAATCTTTATCGCATCTTGCGCTTGCACAATCCGATCCGATAATTCGCGTAATCGTGCGCGATAAGCCTTTTCGTAATTTTTCATGCATCGCTACTCCATGCCTGTATCTTTACGATCCAATTATAAATGTTTAGCTGAAATTGGCGGCACATTCAATAAATTGCAAGAAAATTTATCAATACATGCTGATATTGAACTTCGATTTATTACAAAAGAAGCCTGTATTAAAATTTTCCATTGAAGTGCACGAAGTTAAAGAGTTACTTGGAAAGAATGTCTAAACCTTAAATAAGCAAATAATTTCTTAGCTTCGTGATCGGTCTTCAACTAAAATCAGCGAAGAAAATTACTATTTTTTTCATTGTAATATTAATGGATTTTAAATAATTTATTTAGAAAATTTTAGCTGATCATATTGCAGCATATATAGGTAGATTATAAACGTTAACTTCCCTTTATAAAATGAATTTTTTAAAAATTTTTTACGTGGAATTTTTTATAAAAAAAATACCTATTTAATATTTTTAATCATGGTTTTTACCAAAAAAAATGATATAATTTAAATTAAAAAATAGTTAAACATTATATAAAAAAGTTCTCACAAAAAAGTCTATAAGGAAATAAACTTTATGAAGAATTATCAATTAGTCGGTCCCCGTCCCTTGGATCCAGAAAATGATGTCGGAAAGGATATGGCGGTCGCTTTTAATTTGGGAACCATTAAAAGCGAAAAATATGGTGAGGCGCTAATAGAAGGCCATTTTTTATGCGCGCTGCCCTTTGGTCATTTTCCAGAAATCAGTAAAGAACGGTCGGAAGAAGCTGAGAAAGATGCCATCGACTGGGCTATCAAAATAGGCTTAATAAGAGAAAATGATCAATATTATGAGAAATTTGTTAGCATTGGCATTGGAAAAGCAGCGGTTCTTACGGCTGCTAACGATGTGAGATTATATACTCATTTTTTAATATACTTTTTTTGCCTCGATGACTTAATATCAGATTTTAAATTCTTTAAGCAAAATATCTCTCCCCCTACTTACCAGGAGATAAAAGAAGCATTAGAAATCTTTATTTCCGTTATTCGTGGAAATTATACTCACTTAAATCAAATTCCTAAATCGAGTTTTCCTCTATTTATACCTTTTTGTACGGCGCTTTTTATGATACGTCAAGAAGCCTTATCAAGTAAAAAAGATATAGTACATTTGATAGAGGAAATAGTTAAGAACCTACGATCCGTTTTATGGGAGCGAGAGTGTGTTGAACATAACAAAATGAAAACTTATTCAACAGATGAATATAAGTTTTCGCGCAATTGGACTATAGCTGTTCGTCCTTCGGTAGAAGCGAGTATTCTGCCAAATGATATTGTAGTATCAGAAGAAGTCAGGAAACATCCTCTTTTTGAACAGTATTTCCAGCAAGCCTGTATTCAAATAGCTTTGGTGAATGATACCCTTTCTTTGAAAAAAGAAATAATGAGCGACGAATTTCAAACAGACAATTTTGTACTCGTAAAAAATAAGAAATATTCTCTGCAAAAATCTATCCAAAAGACAGTGAAAAAAGCCAATGACTTAGTAATAGCGCTAAAAAAAACTGAATTAGGTTTAAAGAGCTGTTTTCCAGGTGATTCCAACCTCGATAAATTTATATTAGTTGTACAGCGTTTTGTAGACGGGAACATCTATTGGCACCAACAATCCCAAAGATACGGTGATTTTGAATATGATTATTACACAGTAAAATACACCGCCCCTAACCTATCTATATCTAGTATCTTTTTAAAAGAACAACTTATATCTTCTACGCAGCTGCAGGATGCTCAGGAATCAGTCTATTTTTTACAACCCGCAATAGAAAAAAGCTTCTTTCGTAAGGGAAAGGGAAGTCCTATTGAAAATGGCCTTCGTTTCTTAGAAAGTTCATGTAGCGTCGTATCTGGCTTTCAAAGTCGAATAGGACATGAGCGTACACTTTCAAAGTCCTCTCTTTGCCCTTACGCTGAGGTTTATTCTTCTGCCTTAATTCTGGATTTATTACACGGGGTCTCAGCCAATCCAAAACTTTTTTCCACACTCAACGACTTCTTAACTGATCAGTCTAATGAAGGAAAATTTAACTTTTTTACGCAAAGAAGTTTCTTGCCTGATGATGTAGATAGCACGGCGTTCTGTACATTGGCCTTATTAAGGCATGCTAATATTAATATGGAAAAGTTCAGGGCGGTTAGCAAAAAAATTCTGGATAATGTCAATGAAGAAGGAATTATCCAAGTTTACTTTCCTCCACAAGGAGAACGTAAAAATCGTATTGATGCGACTATATGCGCCAGTGCAATGCGTTTAATATACCAAGCCGGATTGGACGCTGATGCAAAAAAAACTGAAGATTACATGTACCAAACATTAGAAAGTAAAACTTATCTTGCAGGTACTTGGTTTTACCCCTCACCCGATGTATTTCTGTATTACCTATCTAAAGCTATTATTCTTGCTCCTCGAGCTTTAGATAGATTTTATCCTTTACTCGTTGAAAATCTACACGAACGATTAGATACAACGATGGATCCTTTAGATCTTGCTATGAGAATATTAATCGTTACTACACTTGGGCTAGATACAAACGATGCAATTTTAGAAAAGGTTAATGATGAAAAGCTCAAGCTTGAGTCTCTACAAAAGCAAGATGGATCCTGGCCTAAAGATGCGCTTTACAAAGCAGGACGATCAGATACTTATTTTGGTGGTAAAGAAATAAGCACTGCTTTTTCAGTGAGTGCCTTACGAGCTCTACAAACTTTGGAATTAAAAAAGAGTAATGCAATGCTAGAAACTAAAGAGGAAATGAACGAACATAGTAAACCGGCAGCGTCGGGCGGCCATAGAGCATGGATTAGCGGCTGAAGAAGCACATAAACGGTTTAAAATTCGTCCCTTTATAAAATAAAATTTATACCGGTTCGTTAGATGTTACGGGTGTCATAACAATCATAGGTTCATTGTCATTATTTTCATCAGCAGCGAATCGGTTACTTTTAAATAATTTTTTATACAACACATATCCAAAAAAACCCAGCGTGAATAATCCGCTTAAACTACCTATAGAGATAATGATATTCTTAGTCGGAAATCTCGAAATTTCATTAGGCTGATCGGCAGGAGGAGTAAAAGGAGATGTTGAGAAAAAAGAATTATTTCCTATTAGATTAGGGGTTAATGAGGAAGATAGATTTTCCATTTCAGTGGTATTGAAGTTATTCAACACAGTCGATGTGCCCATTGGTTGATTATAAGGCGTGTTAAAAGAATCTTGCACCATTATTTGATCTTTCTGCAGAGCGGAGATAAGTTTTATTTTTTTCTCTTGTAGTTCTTTTATTAAATTTTCTTCCAAAATTTTTAATTCATGCTTAATTTTTCCTCTTAATTCCTTTTCAATTTTATAAATTTCTATAGTTTTAAGATCGTTTAAGTTTATTGGATAAGATTTGAGTTGCTCAATAAGTGGAATGAGAATAAGATTTTCGTAATCTTTTAGGCTACAAATAGTTCCTTTAAATTCATCAATATCAGCCTTTAGCCCTCTTATATCTATGATAAATGGCTTTGATTGTCCAAGAATATTTTTCATTTCATCTAAAAAAAGTTTAGAACTAAAAATATTATCTTCAAAATTAGGATAATCAAAGTTAATCTTTTTAAAATGTTCAAAAAATTCTAATGAAGTAATAAAATTAGCACCATGGTGCTTGCTCCCACGAATAATGTAGTTATCTTCTGTAAGTGTTAAAAAAGCGGCTATCGCGTCAAAAAATGCAAACAAATTTGCAATTTTTGTATGAAATAAATTAACGTCATGTAAAGCTAAATTCGCTGCATCTTTATAGTTATCTTTTAAATTTATTAGATAATAGTCTCTAATTTTTTCAAATTTAGCTATAAAATCATATACGCTATTACATTTTTTAGAACAGTCTCCTGAATCCATTATTCCTCCATTTATTATTAATTTACCTGGTAGGTTTGTAGTGTGTCTCTAGATAAAAAGCTAAAATTTATTTAATATGTTTCGACATTATATAATCTCTTCACACTCAAGCAATAGTTTATCGGCAAATTTACGGAAACTAAATCACTTATTGTACCAAACTTGTCAGCAGTTGCACCTGATCTACTGAGTCATTCAACGCTGGGATATAATTAAAATTTTCACCACCCGCTTTTAAAAACAGCTCTCGATAACGTTTAGAAATCTCTTCTAAGGTTTCTAAACAATCGACAACAAATCCTGGACAGATTATGGTGACATTTTTTATGCCTTGCGCCGGCAGTTGTTGTAACACCACATCGCAATACGGCTGTAACCACTGCGCTTTGCCGAAACGTGATTGAAACACCAGTTGATATTCATCAGCAGATAACTGCAAACATTCTGCGATTAAACGTACCGTAGTAACACATTGTTGCTGGTAGGGATCGCCTAATTCAATACAACGTTGAGGTAAACCATGAAAAGAAAATAATAAATAGCTATTTTTTCCCAGTTCTGCTCGAGATTGTTTAATCTTATGAGTAATCGCTTGAATATACAGCGGATGATCAAAATAGGATGCTATAAAACGCAGATTAGGAATAAAGCGCGATTGCTGCAGTAATTGACTCAATTTATCAAAACAACTGGCCGTCGTCGCGGCAGAATACTGTGGATACAAGGGTAAAATAACGATGGAAGATACACCTGCGGCTAATAATTCCCGCAGCCCATTTTCTATACTCGGTTTACCATAGCGCATAGCAAGCACCACTTTGTATTGATCAGCTAAATAGGTCTGTAATTTTTTGGCTAAACGCTGTGTATAAACCGTTAACGGTGAACCTTCATCCATCCAAATACTTTGATAAAGTTTTGCTGAGCGTCGCGCACGTATTGGCAGGATAACGAATTTTAACAAGGGTTGCCATAAACAAACCGGTAATTCCACCACGCGTCTATCACTTAAAAATTCCGCTAAATAATAACGCACTGCTTTTGGCGTCGGCGCAGAGGGTGTTCCTAAATTAATCAATAATACACCGGATTTCACGTGCGGATGCCTTTACCGCGATGCAGTAAATACAGATTGATCAAAAATAAAATCACACAGCTGAAAAATATGATGCTTAACGCCCAAACAACTGGAATATCGCTAATACCTAATAAACTATAACGAAAACTATTCACTATATATAAAATCGGATTAAATAAAGATATGTGACGCCAAAAGCTTGGTAATAAATCAATGGAATAGAATATTCCACCAAGATAAGTCAATGGCGTTAACACAAATGTCGGAACTATTGAAACGTCATCAAAGGTCTTAGCAAATAATGCATTAGTAAAACCTGCCAGCGAAAACAAAATCGTCGTCATTGGTACGATGGTCAGCAATACAAAAATATTAAAAACATGTAATTGTGTAAAAAATAAGGCTAAAATTGTAACTAATAGACCAACTAATAAACCGCGAGCAACACCACCGGCGACAAATCCAGTTAACAGTAAATAATTTGGCAACGGTGCAACGATAAGCTCTTCGATACTGCGTTGGAAACGCATGCCGAAAAAAGAGGTCACCACATTGGTATACGCTGCGGTAATCACTGACATCATGATTAAGCCAGGTGCAATGTATTGCATATAGCTATAACCTTCGATATTGCCTAAACGTTGGCCAATCAAATTACCAAAGATTAAGAAATAAAGTGTCATTGTCACCAAAGGCGGCAATAAGGTTTGCACCCAAATACGCAAAAAACGTTTTATTTCTTTGCGTAACAAACTAATAAATGCGATCCAGTAGACTTTTGCTTGCATAGTCGTTAATTTTTACACTCTCTCGTATATTAGGTCGACTTTGTTTAATTTTTTATTTTACTCGATCTACTATTTATTTTTATTGGCGGCAATTAAATTTAAAAATAGTTCTTCTAAGCGATTGGCTTTATTGCGTAAACTGGTTACTTCAATATGGTGGCCTTCTAAAAATCCAAATAAATTATTGAGCGATTGTTCTTTAGCAACATCCACTTCTAAGGTCACATTATCTAATAAACGCATCGCAAACGGCGATTGTGGTAAATCCACCAGCGGTTTTTTTAAGTCAAACACAAAGGTTTCCATATTTAAAGTCGCTAATAGATGTTTCATACTGGTATTTTCAATAATGCTACCTTTATCAATAATAGCGATATTCTTGCACAGATATTCTGCTTCTTCTAAATAATGTGTCGTTAAAATGATGGTAATACCTTGTTGATTAATGCTACGCAAAAATTCCCACATCGAACGCCGTATTTCGATATCTACGCCTGCCGTAGGCTCGTCTAATATGAGTAATTTTGGTTGATGCACTAAGGCGCGCGCTATCATCAGGCGGCGTTTCATACCACCCGAGAGTTGCATAGAAATTTGATCGCGCTGATCCCAAAGATCGAGTTTTTTTAAATAGATTTCTGCACGTTGTTTCGCCAAGCGTCTTGGTACACCATAATAACCCGCTTGATAAACAATAACATCTATCACTTTTTCAAAGATGCTAAAATTAAGTTCTTGCGGCACGATGCCAATACAGGATTTAGCCGTTTCTAATTCGCTATCAATACTATGTCCAAACACTTTCACTGAGCCGGCAGTTTTATTCACCAGCGAAGCAATAATACCAATAGTGGTTGATTTTCCAGCGCCATTCGGTCCCAATAAAGCAAAAAAATCACCTTTATCAACATTCAAATCAATATTTTTAAGGGCTATAACACCATTTTTATAGATTTTACTCAGACCTTGGATGCTCAATGCTTGCATAAGTTTAATGGCACTTTAAAATGAATAGACTTAAACTAAGAGTATAACATGACAGTGACTATACCATTCCCTACTGATCGACTCGCCAAGCTGTTGTTATCAGGTCCTACCGGACAGCTTGAAGTAATAACGAGTTCACCCGAAACAACACGCAACCCACCGGCCATTGCGGTTATTTGCCACCCACATCCTTTGTTTGGCGGAACCATGCACAATAAAGTTATTTACACCTTGGCACGTTGTTTCAACAGCATGGAACTTGCTACAGTACGTTTCAATTTCCGTGGCGTCGGTCTCAGCCAGGGTGAATATGCTAATGGCATTGGCGAAACCGATGATTTATTAGCGATTCTAACATGGTTAAAAACCAGCTGTCCTGAATCAGCAATTTGGCTGGCGGGGTTTTCCTTTGGTGCTTATGTGGCCGCTCGCGCTGCAAAAGTTTGGCCTGCAAAACAATTAATTTGCGTTGCACCTCCTATTGAAAACTTTCCTTTTAAAGAACTTCCACCCTTTTCTTGCCCCTGGATATTGATACAAGGCGATGAAGATGAAGTGGTATCTGCTGCGGCGGTATTTTCCTGGGTGGATTCCTTAGCACACCCTCCAAAAGTCATTAAAATTCATGGGGCAAGCCATTTTTTTCATGGCAAGCTCATTGAGTTACGCGATTGCTTAACAACAACACTTAAAAAAGCTAGCTAGAGTGTATTGACAATTGTGCTAGGATGAGCGAAAAAGGGTTGTTTTTTGAGTATCGTAACGGAGCATACACAGAGTATGTGAGTAACGAAACGCAGAAAAACAACCCTTTTTAGCCATCATCGTGCAATTGTCAACACTCTAATATGACGCCTCTAGCTGCTTATAGACAACAAATATTACTCCAAGCTTTACAGACAGATGTTCAACAAGCTTTAGCGATGCAACAATTTCAAGCGGTGTATGATGAATTAATCACCCCCCGAAAATGGTTTAGAAAAAAATCTATGCAAGGATTATATGTATGGGGGGCTGTAGGTCGAGGCAAAACCTATTTAATGGATTTATTTTACAATCATTTGCCTGTTACTAAATCACGTTATCACTTCCACCAATTTATGCATCATGTGCATGCAGAACTCGCTCAGCTACAAGGACAATCCAATCCATTGCTGCGAATTGCTAAACGTTTACGTAAAGAAGTCGATGTTATTTGCTTAGATGAATTCTTAGTGCATGAAATTGGTGATGCCATGTTACTCGCACAATTATTAAAAGCTTTATTTGCTGAAGGTATTGTATTAGTCACTACCGCAAATACCCCCCCCGAAGATTTATATGCTAACGGTTTGCAACGAGGACTTTTTTTACCAGCAATAAGCTTAATCAAACAACACTTACGCATTTTCCATTTAGATAGTGCGATTGATTATCGGCGTCAGCATTTAATCAACGAAGAAAATGAGTTGGTTTGTGTAATAAGTCCTGTACAAGTACAAGCTTTATTCGATAGATTAAGCAAAAACCAACAAGTATCTTATCAAGCATTGACCATTAATGGCCGCAAGATTTCACATTTAGGCTGCACTGAACAGGTAGTATGGTTTGATTTTAGTTCAATTTGTTCGATACCGCGCAGTCAATTGGATTATTTAGCTATTGCGCGGCGTTTTTCAACTATTTTAATCAGTGATGTCAAACCTATCGGTGAATATGAAGATAATCTAGCCAGATTATTTATCCATTTAATTGATATTCTTTATGATACAAACAACCATGTGATTCTCACATCAACACAGCCTATCCAAGATATTTATCCTAAAGGTCGATTAAGTATTGAGTATGAGCGGACTAAAAGCCGCTTAGCTGCTTTTAAAAAAAATGGCTAAGCCGTTAACAATTTTAGTAATGCACACAGCATTGGATTTCTGACAAGCGCCGTAAACTATTTAATTTACACCGATATAACATAAAAATTGCGAGTTGAGGCAACACAGACAAAAATTCAAATGCGAAGAATATTAAAAAAGGCGCTTAAAGCGCCTTTTTTTGGAAACAAATTTAGACAGCTGCCTTAAGTTTTTTCAATGGTTTTATTTTTACCACTTTTCGTGCAGGTTTAGCTTTGAAAGTCGTGGCTTCACCTGTAAACGGATTGATCCCTTTACGTGCTTTAGTCGCTGATTTTTTTACCACAGTAATTTTATACATGCCTGGGTGCGCAAAAGGAAAACCGTTTTTTAAATGCGCACAAATAATTTCCTGTTGGATTTCTAAAAATTCAGCAACTTGTTTCTTAGATAATCCTGTTTTTTCTACTAAGCACTGAAGCAATTCAGTTTTAGTAAAAGACTTTTTCACAGCAGCCATTTTTTTACTAGCTGATGTTACTTTAGTTTTTTTACGTGTTTTAGCCACTGGAGACTTTTTTTTAGCTAATTTTTTAGCCATGGTTCATATTCCTCTAAATTATATAAGGAGTAAACAGAAGGTTAGGATTCTATAAAATAGCATATTTCTAGTTTTTTGCTAGAGGTCCTTATAAATATTTTATGCTTATTTTCTATTTGTATACTCACAGCAATTAAGTTTTTGTCAAGGCGCCGCGAAAATAAAGCAACCGCAGTGTATTAATATACATGAGGATTGCGCATTGAGCGGTAACACAGACAAAAATTTAAGTGTGAAGAGTATAAGAAAGTGTCTTTATACATGTTGTATAATTTGCACAACTATTTCGATAAAAATTAATAAAATGATCACAAATTCTAGAATACTGGAATAACGATGTTGTAGCTGACTATTTAACATCTCTAAAATTTCATGCGCGACATCAAGTTTATGATTCAAAGCAGCGACTCTTTTTGGAATATCTAAAAACTTTTCAGTCATTTCATAATAAGATTCTAGATTCGAATAGCGCCAAAAGTACTCCGGAACATCTAAATATTCACTACTGAGATTAACCGAACTTCGTGTCAAGAAAATTTCACCAATACGTTTAGAAATTTCCGAACGTGATAGTGAAATTTTGCCAAAGCGTGCTAATTCTCTAGGAAAATGACTATTCGCAAGCACAGTTTTATTCACCGATTCTTCATACGATTCTAGTTTTATCGATTGTGCTAAACCATAAGAAATAGCGAGCTTGATTTGCACATTATCAGATTCATCACTTTCTAAAGTGATCACATCGACATTAAAGCGTTGATGAGGAAAAAGCCGGGTTTCTTTGCCAAGATAATAAATGAAGCGATCCATTTCAATTTTTTCTAAAGGATCTATAGAAAAAGGTTTTATCTCATCGATTATTTTTTTTTCTTGTTGTTTACTGAGATTCCAGGTTACAAAACAACCATGATTAAAGAAAAAAAGATCAATAGGTTTATCTTGTTTAGTGACATACAGTACATTCCGGAATAATTTGGCAATATAGCGTTTAGTACGAAAAAAATCCGCAAGTAGAGTTAATTTATAATTAGCTGCTGTACAAAAAGAAACGCAACGCATAAATGTTCACTGTCGTATACTAGATTTGCTACCCATTATCTATACTCTTCGCGGCATTCGCCAAAAACCTATTGTGCGTGCATCAAAAAAATCAAGTGAATTTCTTGTTTTTTCGATGAATAGGTGACGCAATACGTCTAGATGTCTCAGGATACCCGACTACTTGCGGTATACCATTTTCTCGTAAACTAATACGCTCAACGGATTGCCAATGAATTTTAGCAGTTTTTGAAGTATTTGCTTGAATAAATTTTTCCATCATTGAACGATTAAATAATGACTGTTTTTGCAATGGTACGTGTGCCTCTAAAAAAAGTCTATGCTTTTCCCAACCAAATTTATAAGGTAAATCAATGATGGTTACTTTTTCTTTACGCGTCACTTCTGCAAATAAACTTTCTATATCTTCTGGAAAAAGTCGAATACATCCTGCACTACTCCGTCGTCCGACACCTTGCGAGTCATTTGTACCGTGAATTAAGTAGGTAGCTTGTTTAAGCCGCATAGCATATCCACCCAATGGATTATCAGGGCCTGGTGGGACTTTTACCGGTAAATGCACACCATCTTTCGCTCGATCCTTGCGGATTGACTCTGGAACTGTCCAGATGGGATTACGCATTTTTTCGGCAATCCATGAAGGTCCTAAAGGTGTATCCCATCCTTCTCGACCTATTCCTACAGGATAAGTTATCACCACATGACGATGTGGTGGAAAATAATAAATGCGTAATTCAGCTAAATTAATGACTAAACCATGCCGTTTAGGTGGCAAAATAAAACGACTAGGAATTACAATAATGCTTCCAGGTTGAGGATGATCCGGATTGATCATTGGATTGGCTTCTACCAACTCAAAATAACCCATATCGTAACATCGACCAATTTTATTAAACGTATCACCGGGTAATGCTTGCGTCCATTGCACATGACCTACGATATCATCTCCGTGTGCAGGTAACACAAACGTTAATGCAAAAGCGGGTGTAACAACACTCCAATAGAAAAAAATCCCCATTGCCAAATATATTGCTCGTTTTTTAAAACTTTCAATCATTGCAATAGCAAAGGATAGTATCGACATAATTACCAATAAAAAAACAACTTTTCTTGAAATTGGGTATTGTACATCGAATGCGTAATTACGCAACCGCAGCACCTTGCCAAGAACCTGCTTGTAAGTATACCTACATAAGTCATTTTTTTATCCGTAGTTTAGCGTAAGTCAGGGGATTTTATTCTATACTACTGCTATTTACTTTTACTAGGCCGAGATTATGCTCGCGATTAGCAGACAGCGCCGACGATTTTCATTACAAAAAATACAGCAATTTTTTCGAGTTGATAAACCTTTATTAATAGGCTTACTTAGTTTGGTCTGTATAGGTTTAATTGTACTGTATAGTGCGAGCAATCAAAGCTTAGTCATCATTAGTAAACAAGCCTTGCGGATGTTGATTGCTTTTACGGTGATGTTAATGCTTGCGCAAATCTCACCTTCCGTTTATCGTGCCTGGGCGCCTTGGATATTTATTTTTAGTTTTACTTTGCTGCTTGCGGTATTGATTTTAGGTGTTGTTGGTAAAGGAGCACAGCGCTGGTTAAATCTAGGGCTGTTAAAATTTCAACCTTCCGAACTCATGAAATTATCAGTACCGATGATGTTAGCCTGGTATTTACATGACAAATCTTTACCTCCTTCCTTGTTCAATCTATTTGTCGCACTAATTATAGTCGCTGTCCCAACATTATTAGTTATTAAACAACCTGACTTAGGAACCGCTTTATTAATTGTTGCTTCAGGTATTAGTGTTGTTTTACTCGCCGGTGTGAGTGGGCGTTGGCTATTGCTTGGGGGTTTATTAATGTTAATTATCGCCCCTGTAGGGTGGCATTTTATGCACGAATATCAGAAATTACGTGTTCTGACGTTCTTAAATCCAGAAAGAGATCCACTGGGGGCCGGTTATCATATTATTCAATCCAAAATTGCTATTGGTGCGGGTGGATTTTTTGGTAAAGGTTGGTTGCATGGCACACAATCGCATTTACAATTTTTACCTGAACATACGACAGATTTTATCTTTGCAGTTTGCGGAGAAGAATTTGGTCTCCTCGGTGGTATCGTGCTAGTGAGTCTTTATTTATGGATTGCAGCACGCGGACTTTATATCAGTATGAAAGCGCAAGACACCTTTTCGCGTTTACTGGGTGGAGGATTAAGTTTGAGTTTTTTTATTGCCGCTTTTGTGAACATTGGTATGGTCAGTGGGTTATTACCTGTAGTAGGCATACCATTACCATTGATTAGTTATGGTGGAACATCATTAATTACTTTAATCGCAGGTTTTGGTATTCTAATGTCTATCCAAACACATAGAAAATTAGTCGGTAACTAAGGAAAGCAACATGATGAAGAACAAAACCTTTGCAGGTAGCTTATTCGCATTGCTGTTATTAATTACCCTTTGCCTGACTTCTTGTACTGCCTATGCGAATAAACCCGAAGTACGTTTATTTATTGATAAAATGGTAGAAAAATATCATTTCGATCGTAAACAACTACAAGAACTTTTTAATACGGTTAAATCGAACCGCTCAATTATTAGTTCTTTTACTACTGCTAAAGAACGTTTAACCTGGTCAGAATATCAGCCTATTTTTGTTACCACGAAAAGAGCACAAATGGGCGTAAAATTTTGGGACGCACATGCTAAAACATTAGCTGAAGCTGAAAAATGCTATGGAGTTCCTGCTTCGATTATCGTTGCAATTTTAGGTGTTGAAACTCGCTATGGGGAGATTACTGGTAAATATCGTGTGATTGATTCTTTAAGCGCCTTAAGTTTCAATCATTCGCGACGATCAGATTTTTTTAAACACGAACTGGAAAATTTTTTGTTACTCAGCCAAGAAAATCCAGCTATAAATCCGAAGGTCACAAAGGGTTCTTACGCGGGGGCTATCGGAAAAGTACAATTTATGCCTAGCAATTACCGTCATCTCTCGGTTGATGCAACGCATAAGGGCTATAGTGACCTGATTAATAATTCCGATGATGCTATTTTTAGTATTGCCAATTATTTAAAATACTTTGGCTGGAGCAAAAATAAATCTATCGCCGTACCAGCACGTTTTTCATCACAAGCCCTGTTCAATCTACCTAAATCACAAGAGAATTTCACCGTAAAGGATTTTGCAAAATATCACATTTATCCTAAAAAAAAGGTTCCTTCGCAACTAAAGACCTTCCTGATTGTTTTACCACTTCAGCATGGTAATGAATATTGGTTTGGATTTAATGACTTCCAAACTATTAAACACTATAATTCCAGTTCACTTTACGCAATGGCTGTTTTTCAATTAAGTGAATTAATCCAGCATCTCCACCAACAAGAGCATCAACCGCATGTCAATAAAAAATAATGCCGAGCAAGGAAGCTTATTTTTTAAAATTATTTCTGGATTTACTGTATATCTACTTACTTTAAGTCTAGGAGCCTGTTCCTCCACCTCTAGTAGCAGCAATTATCGTTATCATCTGCAACAAGATAAAGCCCCCCGTTTCAGAATTAACGCGAATCGAATTCCTAATGCCGTACCGAAAGCAGAGCCTTTAAGTAAACACGGCAATCCCAAATCGTATGTGGTTTTTGGGCGTCGCTACTATGTCATGAAAAGCGCTAAAGGCTATCATGCCCGAGGTGTTGCTTCCTGGTATGGTATGAAATTCCACGATTTTAAAACCTCAAATGGTGAAATTTATAACGTCGCTGGCATGACCGCAGCGCATAAAACATTGCCATTACCTACCTACTTACAAGTAACTAATTTACGTAATGGAAAAAAAATTATCGTTAAAGTCAATGACCGAGGTCCTTTTGTTAATAATCGTCTCATCGATCTCTCTTATGCTGCTGCAAAAAAACTGGATATGACTGGAACGGGTACAGCACCGGTTTCAATTGTTGCGATTACACCTGGCATTACCCGTTTAGCCGCCAATAATACCTCCATACGCAGAGAAAGTTATGACGGTTATCATCATACCCAAAAAAAACACACCTCTTATATTCAATTGGGATTATTTAAACAACGTACATCTGCCCAGAAGCTTGCATCAATGGTTAAGCAATGGACTCGTTCCGCAGTCAATGTAAAAACCACTTCAATACATAAAAGATATTATTACCAGGTGGTCGTTGGACCTTTACCTAATAGCAAAAGTTCACAACAACTCACACATAGACTGCAATTGGCTGGATTGAATCATCGATGTGTGTATAAAAGCTAATTTTCTTATATGTCACTTAAAAAAATCTATCATTCTGTTTTTTTGCTCTGTGGAATCATTCTACTTGGAGTAATTTTAATACTTAATTTTATTTATCCATTGACCTTGGGAAAAACTAATATTCTTTATAGTGACTTTGGAAAATTTTATCATTCTCAACAACTGTTTATTCAAGGAAAAAACATCTATTCGCCAATTTATTTTGTAAAAAACAAACTGCGTACAACCACATCTACTTCAAAAGCTAAACCAACACCCTCCAAAATCTTTATATTAAGTGGAAATTTAAATCCACCTTTTTTTACGCTGGTTAGCTTTCCCTTAGCCTACCTTAGTTATCCCCATGCATTATTAGTATGGACCTTGCTTTCGATATTAGCTGGAATGTTAGGAATTTTATTATTACAACAAAAACTTGATGGAGAGACTTTTTCGGTATCCTGTGCATTGTTGTTGTTAATTGCTTTGTTCAGCTATTTTCCTAGCTTTGTAAACTTACAATTTGGGCAAGTAAGTTTATTATTACTTCCCTTACTGGTCTGCGGATGGCGGGCTGCACGTCAAGAAAAAATCATTAGCGCTGCCATTTGTTTAGCGTTAGCAAGTAGTTTAAAACCCTTTATTGGTTTATTTTTATTTTATTTTCTTATGCGCAAAGAATGGCGAGGTTTGTGTGCATTTTTGCTAACATTGTCCAGTTGCGCCCTAATCGCAGCACTTTTTTTGGGATTTGATAGTTATGTGGCATATTATCATGTATGTCAGCAGATAAAATGGGCAGCTTCAAGTTGGAATATCTCGATTTACGGTTTTTTCTTACGTCTAGTGGGTGGCATTGAAAGAAATGTGGCTTTACTGCCCGTTCCCGGACTCATTATCTATCTTTATCCATTGCTAGCAGGAATTTTTTTTCTTGCTATTATACAATTTTTGCGACCTGCACATGCTATCCCTGCACAACGAAAAGTAGATCTTGATTTCTCAGTTATCATCACCGCTATGATATTATTATCTCCTTTAGGCTGGCTGTATTATTTTCCTTTCTTGAGTATTCCAATATTAATTTTATGGCAATGGGCAAAAACAGGGATTTATCCTACCGCTTTACCGATAGTGTTAATGGCTTGCATTTTTTTTAGTAATATCCCCATCAGTTTATTAAGTAGCGAACAGATCCATACCACTAATGCTCTGCATGTATTTTTTGGTTCCTCATTTTATTTTTTAGTCCTGATTAGTTTAACTAGCTTACTATTTTGGTTGCGCTATCGTTTAGCAGGTGATGTACACAAAAATTTCAGTGCGAAAAATAGTTACTCTCAGCAATCGAATTTTTGTCAAGGCGGCGTGAAAATGAGCAACCCAAGTGTATTCAATAGACATAAGGATTGCGAATTGAGCGGCAACTCAGACAAAAATTCCAGTGCTAAGAGTATACATTTTGAAAAAATACCCCCAGGCCTGTTATTATTAATCGGCATAGTGGTTTTTTTACCCTCTTACCAAGCAATTGGCAAAGGCACTGTTGACTGGCTATTGCACAGTACGCATTATAGTCAGCAATACTCACTCGTTGCTCTTCATCAGGAATAAACTATGTTGATCTACCCTACGATGAATCCGATTGCATTTAGCTTGGGACCACTCAAGGTTCATTGGTATGGTCTTATGTATGCGGTTGGATTTATAGGTGCGTGGTTACTCGGGAGTTATCGCGCTAAAAAACCGAATAGCGGTTGGACTATCGACGAAGTCAGTGATCTGGTTTTTTACACAGCACTCGGCGTCATTTTAGGCGGACGCGTCGGTTATATGTTGTTTTATGATTTAGGCAACTTCTTAAGTCATCCTTGGATTATTTTTCAAATTTGGCAAGGTGGTATGTCATTCCATGGTGGTCTTTTAGGGGTTTTAGTCGCGTTTTATTTATTTAGTCGAAAAACTGAAAAACACTTTTTTGAGATTACCGATTTTGCTGCCCCTTTAGTACCGGTAGGATTGGCAGCGGGTCGGATTGGTAATTTTATTAATGGCGAATTATGGGGACGCGTCACTGATGTTCCTTGGGCCATGGTATTTCCACATGCGGGAGGATTACCTAGACATCCTTCGCAACTTTATGAATTCTTTTTTGAGGGATTTATATTATTCATTATCCTCTGGATTTATTCGAGCAAAAAAAGACCGCGCATGGCCGTTTCAGCGTGGTTTGCTATTTTATATGGTATTTTCCGTTTTGGACTCGAATTTTTCCGTCAACCGGACCCACAATTAGGTTTTATTGCGTGGAATTGGTTAACGATGGGCCAACTACTATCTATTCCGTTGATCCTATTTGGTGTATTCTTATTATACAAAATACATAACAACAAAATTTAGTATTGCAAAAGAATAATTTAAGTTTTTTGCTCTTACTCATCATTGCAAGCACCAACGCGAAGTAATCGTTACACTCGCTCGCAGGATGATAATTTTTATACTCTTTAAACTATTTAATTCAAATTGATTTCTAGACTTTAGATTTAAATCTAGCCAAAATAGTAGAAATCTTCATCAAAATTTAAATTTTTCATGTCATGTGTGTAGCCCAATATTCCAAAACTTTTTTTTCTGAAAGCAAAATTCTGTTGGTTTTAGCCATTCCGCTGATTATGAGCGGTATTATTGAAACGTCAGTGGGATTTTTTTCAAATATATTTCTTGCGCATCTCGGAGCAACGAGTCTAGCCGCTGGAGCCTTAGTAAACTGGGTTTTTATCACATTAATGGTAATTATTTGGGGAACGCTTTCGTCGATTGCCGTCTTAGTCGCTCGGTATTATGGCGCAAAAAAAAATGAGGAGATCGCTTGTGTATTCTACGCTGGCCTATTATTCGCTACCGTTTTAATGATACCGGCGATGCTATTATTATGGCATCTTGCATCGATATTTTTATTTTTTGGACAAGCACCTGCAACGGTTAAATTAGCCCAATTCTATCTGCACGGACTTACTTGGGCCATTATTCCCGATTTTATTATTACCGTATTATTACAATTTGTTGCAGGCTTAGGCCGAACCAGAACTAATTTAACCTTTAGTTTACTATTTGTCCCTCTCAGTATCTTTTTCAACTATAGTTTAATGTTTGGAAAATTTGGCTTTCCTAATTTAGGTATTGCCGGAATTGGTTGGGGCGCTGCAATGACTTTTTGGATTATCACCTTAGGGTTTAGTATTTACTTTTGTTTAAATAAAAGTTACCGCATTTATTTTAAGTTTCCTCACTGGAAAAAAATAACGCCGCAACTATATGAAATTTTTCAAGTCGGTTTACCTTTGGGTTTAACTTATTGCTTCGAAGTAGGCTTTTTTTTAGCCATGAGTATACTAATGGGCCGCATTAGTGCAGATACATTGAGCGCTAATCAGATTGCTTTGCAATTTTTTTGGCTATTTTCAATTGTGACGTTTGCTTTAGCTCAAGGCATTACTATTCGCGTAGGACATAGTGTCGGTGAGAATAATAAAAGAGCTGTCAACCACGCAACTGTTGTGGGCATATTTTATGCGAGTATTTTTATGGCCTTAGTCGCTTTAATTTATTGGATTTTTCCAGAAAAGCTGATTGCTATCGATTTTAATCTGCATGATCCTAAAAATGCGACTATTGTGCGTTTAGCAAAAGAATTTTTAGCGCTTGCAGCCTTAGTGCAACTCTTTGAAGCACCTCGCTTTGCTCTATTTGGCGCGCTACGTGGTTTGAAAGATACGCGATTTACATTGTTTAGTTCTGTTTTAATATTTTGGATCATTGCTTTACCCATAGGCGCTGGCGCGTTATCGTATGGTTTTGCCGGCTATGGGATTTGGTGGGCTACGATTCTAGCTGAAATCATCGGTATATTTTTATTGGTATGGCAATACCGTCGTAAAGTAAAAGAATATCTTTTTTAAGCTATCTGCTGCAAAAATTTAGGTGCAAAAAGTAGTTATTCATAGCAATGGGATTTTTGGCAAGGCGCTACGAAAACGAGCAACCGGAATGTATTTAAGATACATGAGGATTGCGATCTGCGCGATACACAGACAATGTCAAGTGCGAAGATTAACATTAAAAAAGTAGGTTTTAATATGTCTAAACTTAATCCACGTCCTATTCTATTGCTTATATTAGATGGATGGGGTTATAGATCAGAAAAAGATCATAACGCCATCGCAATGGCCAATACACCGCATTGGGATCATTTACTGCAAACCTATCCACATACACTACTGGATGCATCTGGTTTAGCTGTAGGATTACCTGCAGGTCAAATGGGTAACTCAGAAGTCGGTCATCTCACCATGGGTGCCGGTCGTGTACTCTATCAAGATTTAAGCCGTATTAATAAAGACATAGAAACCGGAGAATTTTTTAAAAACCCTTGTTTGCTAACAGGATTTAAAAAGATCAAAGCCAGTCAAAAATCAGTACATATTTTAGGGCTGTTATCCCCCGGCGGTATCCATAGTCATGAACAACATTGGTATGCCTTACTTAAATTTGCCGCGCAACAAGGAATTCAACAGTGCTATTTACATCTTTTTCTCGATGGTCGTGATACACCACCAAAAAGTGCGGCCGCCTATCTAGAAAATCTTGAAAAAAAATGTAAACAATTGGGTCTTGGAAAAATTGTCAGTCTTATTGGACGTTATTACGCAATGGATAGAGACAAGCGTTGGGAGCGTACACAAGTAGCATATGATTGTTTAAGCTTAGGTGAAGCACGCTACACTGCCGATACGGCTTTACAAGGTTTGCAATTGGCTTATGCTCGCGGTGAAAGTGACGAGTTTGTTTCACCGACTACAATTCACAATGAAAATAAACCAGCAGTGAAAATTCAAGACGGCGATCTTGTTATCTTTATGAATTTTCGCGCTGATCGTGCACGTCAATTGAGTCATGCTTTTCTCGACAAACAATTTTCAGGTTTTGTTCGGCAAACACAACCACATCTAGCAGGATTTATCTCTTTAACTGAATATGCTAGTGACATCCCCAGTCAAATTGCTTTTCCACAACAATCCTTACGTAATGGCTTAGGTGAGTATCTTGCTCAACATCATTTGACCCAATTACGTATTGCAGAAACTGAAAAATATGCACATGTCACCTTCTTTTTTAATGGTGGCGATGAAGTCCCTGCAGCAAATGAAACGCGCGTTTTAATCCCTTCAAAGAAAGTGAGTACCTATGATCTTACTCCGACAATGAGTGCTATCGAAATTACTCAACATCTGTTAGAGGACATTAAAGAAAAAAAATATGATGTCATCATTTGTAACTTTGCTAACCCCGATATGCTAGGACACACTGGAAATTTAGCAGCAGCCTTACAAGGAATTAGCTGCATTGACGACTGTATTGGCAAGCTTATTGCTTGTTTAAAAAAATACGGTGGCGAAGCTATCATTACTGCCGATCATGGTAATGCTGAATGTATGTTTGATGAAAAAACACAACAAGCACATACTGCTCACACCAATGAACCTGTACCTTTTGTTTATATCGGTCGACCGGCGACAATAAATCCAGTCAAACAGGCAAGTTTAGCAGATATCGCCCCTACTCTTTTAAGTTTATTAAATTTACCTAAACCGCAAGAAATGACCGGTCAAAACTTACTTGCACTGAAATAATTTTAGCATTTTGTTCCTTTTTTTCACAGTAATTCTCCCTAAAATAAAATTGCCTATCTTGTAATTGATAAAAAAATAAGGAAGGACTATAAATTAAAAACAGGTGGAGTTAACTTACATAAGGAGATTCTGTGAAAAACACATCGATTAAATGGATTGTCATTATCTCTTTGCTTTTTACAAGCAATGCCTTTGCTAATACCAATGGCTGTGACTGTTGCTTAAAACCCATTTTGCCGACTAAAGGTCTCTGGTATGTCGACTTGGCAGCAGGCTGGGTATTTAACTACCATGCCGATCAATATACCGTTTCTCAACAAAGTTTTTTTCCAGATGCTTACTTTAGTAACAACAACCAAAACAGTAAAGTGGTGGCTTTATCGGGAGGTTATAGTTGGCATCGAGACGACGAATGGCTCCCTATTTTAAGCTTAGGTCTAGAATATAGTTATTATTTTCCTATCAAATCAACAGGTTTCATCCAGAAATTTTTTAGCCCTAACCTTACCGATTATACCTATGAATTTAAAACCCATTTTCAACAACTTAATTTACTAGCCAAAGCTAATATTTATCGTTGGTCGAGCGGTCTTTCTCCCTATCTTTTAGGCGGGATTGGCAACAGTTGGAATACACTAGACTCTTATACCGAAACCGCTTTACCCGGGATTACCCCACGTATCCCTCCCGGATTTAGTGGTGCAACGACGAGTAACTTCGTTTATATCCTCGGATTCGGCATGGACTATGACATCAACAAAAATTTTCAAATAGGTCTAGGTTATCGGTATGACGTTTTAGGAAAAGCACATAGTGGCAATGGGAATTCCACTTTTGCCAATGTCGATTTAAAAGGCCGATCCAACCAAAGTACTTTACTCCTTAACCTACGATATTACTTTGCTTAGCCGCTTAGATATAAGCTTGCTTGACCATTAGATATTAGTTTGTCTAGAAAAATTATAATAAGGAAATTCTATGAACAAAAAAAACCGCAGCATTGACCCTATCGGCTGGAGTCTGCAAAATCCTTTCCCTGCGACGGTTGTCGTAGGAGAGCAATATGAAGAAGTCTATCAGCTCGTAAGTAACCTGCCTGCTCCGATGCCAGCCCCTTTAACGGTTACCCATACCGGAGGAAGTGATTTTACCGTTGAGGACCAATGCTCTGGCCTCTTTCTGCTACCGGGACAAACCTGTAACGTGACCGTTCGGTTTAGTCCTTCCAATCCCGGAGCACAGCAATTTCAACTGACATTACATTATTTTAACGATGTCGTACCCCTACCCGTACAGACCATCACTGCCGAAGGCAGTACTCTGTTAATTGAAGGCAGTGTCACTCAAGCCTTACCCGCAACCACACTCGTTGATTCAGAGTATCCTGTCATTTTTACTTTTCAAAATATAGGCGGAAGTCCGGCCACTAATCTTGATCTCGAAAGCAGTTATCCCACCGGATTTACCGAAGAATCAGATACTTGCTCAGGAACTACTTTAGCTGCTGGAGCAAGTTGTACCGTTCAAGGAAGATTGATACCTCCCAGTCCGGGCAGTTATACCGTTGCCGCTGCTTTAAACTATGCTGAAAGCCAAACACCCGCCTCGGTATCCACCAGTACCGACGCTATTGTGGTTGACGTGACGGGCAGTGTTACCACTCCGCTACCCAGCATGACCGAGGTCGGCGATAGCTTTCCGGTCGTATTTGCCTATACCAATAACAGTCCAGTAGCCGCCACCGGCGTAACTATCACAACAGACTATCCACCAGGATTTACTCAGCAATCCGATAACTGCACCGGCACACTCAATCCCCATTCCAGTTGTACCATCCAAGGAACCTTTATACCCGCAACCGCGGGTGATTTTACGGTGGGTGTTGAATTGGCCTATGTCGAAGGCAGTCATCCTGTTCAACTAGCCACTAGCACAACCGCTGATGTGGGTGCCTTAGGCGTTACCGGTGATGTAACGACACGTTTACCGGCTGCCACTTCAATAGCTGTCAGTTATCCCGTAGTGTTTACCTACATCAATCAAGGTTCCGTACCCGCTACAGGTCTTAGCATAACGCCTACTTATCCAACCGGCTTCACCCAGCAATCCGACACCTGTACCGGTAGCTTAGCCGTTGGCGCGACCTGTACCGTGAAAGGCGAGCTGTTACCCGCAACGGCGGGTAATTACACCGTCGCTGTGTCCTTAGCCTACGATCAAAGTCTCAACCCGGTGCCACTATCCACCGAAACAGCCGCGATTGTGGTGGATATTACCGGAGAGGTCAGCACACCTTTACCCGCTACCACGGCCATCAATACCAGTTATTCGGTAGTATTTAGTTATACCAACCACAGTTCAATAACAGCAACTGATCTGGTATTAACACCGAACTACCCTACTGAATTTACTGAGAACGAGAATACTTGCGCATCCGGAACACTCGCCGCAGGTCAAACCTGTAGCATTGAAGGAAGTCTTATACCTAGCAGCTCAGGCACACATACCGTTGCAACCTCTTTGACTTATGCCGGTGCACCCGCGTCAATTCCACTCTCTACCAGTACCAACACTCTTGAATTCGTTCTTACCGGAGAGATCAGCACACCCTTGCCAGGTAGCGTCGAACGCGGTAAAGAGTATCCCGTGGTATTTACCTACACCAATGACAGTCCGCTACCCGCCACTAACCTGATCTTTACACCGAATTATCCAGCCGAGTTTATGCAAGATACGAATACTTGCACGAATACCTTAGCCAGCAGTGCATCGTGTAGCGTATCCGGAACGCTGATCCCCAGCAGTAGCACACCTCCTGGGTCAATAACAGTAGGACTCAATTTAGCTTATTCTGAAGGTTCACCGATTGAGTTAACTACCCGCTCAGAAGTAGAGAGCGCCGCTATTATTAGCGGTACTGTCACTCAAGCCTTACCCGCAACCACACTCGTTGATTCAGAGTATCCTGTCATTTTTACTTTTCAAAATATAGGCGGAAGTCCGGCCACTAATCTTGATCTCGAAAGCAGTTATCCCACCGGATTTACCGAAGAATCAGATACTTGCTCAGGAACTACTTTAGCTGCTGGAGCAAGTTGTACCGTTCAAGGAAGCTTAATCCCTCCCAGTCCGGGCAGTTATACCGTTGCTGCAGCTTTAAACTATGCTGAAAGCCAAACACCGGCCTCGGTATCCACCAGTACCGACGCTATTGTGGTTGACGTGACGGGCAATGTCACCACTCCGCTACCCAGCATGACCGAGGTCGGCGATAGCTTTTCGGTCGTATTTGCCTATACCAATAACAGTCCAGTAGCCGCCACCGGTGTGACTATCACAACAGACTATCCACCAGGATTTACTCAGCAATCCGATAACTGCACCGGCACACTCAATCCCCATTCCAGTTGTACCATCCAAGGAACCTTTATACCCGCAACCGCGGGTGATTTTACGGTGGGTGTTGAATTGGCCTATGTCGAAGGCAGTCATCCTGTTCAACTAGCCACTAACACCACCGCTGATGTCGGTGCCTTAGGTATTACCGGTGATGTCACAACACCTTTACCCGCTACCACTTCCATCGATGTCAGTTATCCCGTGGTGTTTACCTACATCAATCAAGGTTCCGTACCCGCTACCGGTCTCAGCATAACGCCTAACTATCCAGCCGGCTTCACACCGCAATCCGACACCTGTACCGGGAGCTTAGCCGTTGGCGCGACCTGTACCGTGAAAGGCGAGCTGTTACCCGCAACGGCGGGTAATTACAGCGTCGCTGTGTCTTTAGCCTACGATCAAAGTCTCAACCCGGTGCCACTATCCACCGAAACAGCCGCGATTGTGGTGGATATTGCTGGAACTGTCACCACCGATTTACCGGAAATTACCTCACCCGACGACAGTTATCCGGTGATATTTAGCTATGAGAATAACAGCGCAGCGGACGCTAACGGTGTCGTAATAACGCCTAATTACCCCAACGGATTTATAGAAACTGCGAATTCTTGTACAGATTCAACGACGCTTGAGGCTCATAGCAGCTGCTCCATAGAAGGTAGCTTTACTCCACCTAGCGAAGGTGATTACACGGTTGCAACCTCTTTGACTTATTCCGGAGGTGTAGCTCCTATCCCACTCGAAACCTCTACCACAGCGGTTGCGTTTGTGCTGACTGGCGATGTCACCATCCCTTTACCCGCTACCACTGAGCTGGGTGAAGATTATCCGGTGGAATTTACCTTCACTAATGAGAGTCCATTACCTGTCACTAATTTGAATTTAACACCTAACTATCCAGCAGACTTTATGGAAACCGCTAACACCTGCACAAATACCTTAGCGGCCAATGCATCTTGTGTCGTGTCAGGAGATTTTATACCCAGTAGTACTACTCCTCCAGAACAAACTATTTCGGTAGGAACAACTTTAACTTATGCAGAAGGCTCGCCTATCGAGTTAATTACAAGTACAGAAATTGAGAGTCAAGTTGATATTTCAGGAGATGTAATCGAAGGTTTACCACCTGTTGCAACGGCATCAGCGACACCGCTACCTGTTGTATTTGAATATACGAATAATGGTAACGCACCCGCTACAGGATTAAATCTAATAAAAAAATATCCCCCTGAATTTACTGAAACTTCTACTACTTGCGTAGTCACGCTAGCGGCTAATACAAGTTGTCAGATAACAGGAAATCTAGATATTAGTATACCCGGGGATTATTCAGTGGATGTGACCTTAAACACCAATGAAGCTGCACCCGTGTCGCTAATCACTCAAACTTCGATAATCGCTGCGGAAGTAATCGGATCAGTAGTACAAGCCTTACCAGGAAGTACGGTCGTTAATACCCACTATCCAGTTACGTTCTTGTTCACCAATAAAGGAACTGCTGACGCAACGACAGTTAATATAGTCACTAGCTATCCTCCTGATTTTCAGCTAACTTCAGAGACGTGCGAGGGAACCTTAGCGGCTGGCGCCAGCTGTAGAGTAGAAGGGATACTCACACCAACCAGCGAGGGCCCGCAAACGGTAGGAGTCAGCTTTCAATACGCCGAAGGTGATGATATCCCTTTATCGACATCCACTACGGTTGGTATGCTAGTTTTACAAGGTTTCGTGCAACAAGGCCTTCCCGATGTAGCCAGGGCTAATACAACTTATCCCTTAATATTTAAATACACGAACCCAGATCCGGACAATGCTACCGGTTTGAGTATCAGCAGCACAGGCTTGAACATTACCTCAGATACCTGTAGTGGCACACTAGCTGCAAATAGCAGTTGTACAATAGAGGCAAATTTTACGCCCACCCAAATTGGTGCTTATACGGCAGGCGTGAGCTTATCTTATGACCAAGGCGAAGACATCCTTTTAAATACCTATACTGTAGTTGGCAATAGCTTATTTATTGCTGGAGGTGGTGAAGGCTTTCTCCGCACTACACCGACTTGGTCAAAATGGACTACGCGAGATAATAAGGATAAGACGATTAATTTAACCGGTACCGCTTTTAGTCCAAAATTACAACGCTATGTTATGGTTGGTAACTATAATAGTTCGGGTGTCAAAGGATTTCTTCAATTTACGCGAGATGGAATTAGTATTCACGACCAACAGTTTCCTCTTTTTTTACCGCGAAATATTATCTGGAACTCGGATCTTGCCCAATTTCTAACAATAGGTACACAGGGAGAGATAGCCACCAGTGTCGATGGTGTAACCTGGGTGACTCAAACCAGTCCGGTTAATGCCACTTTAAATAACGCTAATTGGAGCCCACAACAACACCAATATGTCGTAGTAGGTTCAAGCGGTACTATTTTAACCAGTCCTGATGGTATGGATTGGCAATCACAAACCAGTGGTGTCAGCGACAACTTAACCGCAGTGGCATGGAGTCCAAGTTTGGAGCGATATGTTATCAGTGTCAACGCTAATTATGTTTTAAACAGTACTGATGGCATCACCTGGACTAATCCAGGTGCAACTATAGAATTTATTGCACAGAGCGTCACCTGGTCACCTACACTGGGTCGATTTGCTTTAGTAGGAAATAATACTTATATAGCGACGAGTAGTGATGGCCAGCAATGGCAGAAGCAGCAATCAGGAACAACAAAAATTATTAATGATGTCATTTGGTTTAGTTACTTGAATGAGTTTTATGCCGTAGGCACGAACACGAATGTCTACAATAGTGCAACCGGTTTAAAGAAGTGGGACAATAAGTCGCTTACCACATTTGCTAATTATTCAATCAATGCGGTAGCCGCAGGGGCCGTTGTGGGTTAAGCATAACTTTTGCAATGACTTAGCTATCATTGCAGGCTTAATAAAGAAAGATAATGTTGGACAACTCACATTATCTTTTTTATTAAATTAATAACAAGGAAAAAGATCCTTGGCCAATTTATCTTTTTTTTATTTTAAAGTAAATTTCTTCCGGAACACAACCCACAGCCAGTATTTAAGTTGAACTTTTTTGTTCAGCTACAGTAATTTTTTTCATTGGCCAATGGAATAAATACTTAAGTCTGAATTCACTCTAGCTAATATTTCTAACTTTGCTGCGAATTTCTCTTGAAACAAATAAACTTTATTGTGATAGAAAATCTTATGTTCTACAGCCAATCGGATGGGATAGCGTAACGAATTATTACAATATAATTTTCCCTATAAATAAAATTGCCTATCTTGTAATTGATAGAAAACCCAAAAAGAATTATAAATTAAAAATCAGGTTGAGTTAGCTTGAATAAGGAGATTCTGCAAAAAACACATGGATTAACACCGCGTATCTCACCAGGATTTAGTAAAAGAGCACATTAGGAAAAGCACATAGTGGCAATGGGAATTCCACTTTTGCCAATGTCGATTTAAAAGGCCGATCCAACTAAGTACTTTACTCCTTAACCTACGATATTACTTTGCTTAAATTCACTTTTATTATAATAAGGAAATTCTATGAACAAAAAAAACCGTGCCATTGACCCTATCGGCTGGAGTCTGCAAAACCCTTTCCCTGCGACAGTTGTCGTAGGAGAGCAATATGAAGCAGTCTATCAGCTCGTAAGTAACCTGCCTGCTCCGATGCCGGCCCCTTTAACGGTTACTTATACTGGAGGAAGTGATTTTACCGTTGAGGACCAATGCTCAAATCTCTTTCTTGTGCCAGGGCAAACTTGTAACGTTACCGTTCGTTTTAGTCCTTCCACTACAGGCGTACAGCAATTTCAACTGACATTACATTACTTTAATGATGTCGTGCCGCTACCCGTACAAACCATCACTGCCGAAGGCAGTACCCTGTTAATTGAAGGCAGTGTCACTCAAGCCTTACCCGCAACCACACTCGTTGATTCAGAGTATCCTGTCATTTTTACTTTTCAAAATATAGGCGGAAGTCCGGCCACTAATCTTGATCTCGAAAGCAGTTATCCCACCGGATTTACCGAAGAATCAGATACTTGCTCAGGAACTACTTTAGCTGCTGGAGCAAGTTGTACCGTTCAAGGAAGCTTAATCCCTCCCAGTCCGGGCAGTTATACCGTTGCTGCAGCTTTAAACTATGCTGAAAGCCAAACACCGGCCTCGGTATCCACCAGTACCGACGCTATTGTGGTTGACGTGACGGGCAATGTCACCACTCCGCTACCCAGCATGACCGAGGTCGGCGATAGCTTTTCGGTCGTATTTGCCTATACCAATAACAGTCCAGTAGCCGCCACCGGTGTGACTATCACAACAGACTATCCACCAGGATTTACTCAGCAATCCGATAACTGCACCGGCACACTCAATCCCCATTCCAGTTGTACCATCCAAGGAACCTTTATACCCGCAACCGCGGGTGATTTTACGGTGGGTGTTGAATTGGCCTATGTCGAAGGCAGTCATCCTGTTCAACTAGCCACTAGCACAACCGCTGATGTGGGTGCCTTAGGCGTTACCGGTGATGTAACGACACGTTTACCGGCTGCCACTTCAATAGCTGTCAGTTATCCCGTGGTGTTTACCTACATCAATCAAGGTTCCGTACCCGCTACCGGTCTCAGCATAACGCCTAACTATCCAGCCGGCTTCACACCGCAATCCGACACCTGTACCGGGAGCTTAGCCGTTGGCGCGACCTGTACCGTGAAAGGAACGCTACTACCCGCAACGGCTGGCAATTACACGGTCGATGTTTCCTTAGCCTACGATCAAAGTCTCAACCCGGTGCCACTATCCACCGAAACAGCCGCGATTGTGGTGGATATTACGGGAACTGTCACCACCGATTTACCGGAAATTACCTCACCCGACGACAGTTATCCGGTGATATTTAGCTATGAGAATAACAGCGCAGCGGACGCTAACGGTGTCGTAATAACGCCTAATTACCCCAACGGATTTATAGAAACTGCGAATTCTTGTACAGATTCAACGACGCTTGAGGCTCATAGCAGCTGCTCCATAGAAGGTAGCTTTACTCCACCTAGCGAAGGTGATTACACGGTTGCAACCTCGTTGACGTATGCTGGAGGGGTAGCTCCTGTTCCACTCGAAACCTCTACCACAACCGTTGCGTTTGTGCTGACCGGAGATGTCAGCATCCCTTTACCCTCTCCCACTGAGCTGGGTGAAAGTTATCCCGTGGAATTTACCTTCACGAATGAGAACCCATCACCTGCCACTAATTTGCTGTTAACACCTGACTATCCGCCAGGCTTTGAAGAAACCACTAACACCTGTACAGATACTTTAGCGGCCAATGAATCTTGTGTCGTATCAGGAGATTTTATACCCAGTAGTACCACTGCACCCGAGCAACCTATTACTGTAAAAACAACCTTATCGTATGACCAAGGGGCAGATATCGTATTAGATACGAGTACAGAAGTTGAGAGTCAAGTGGCTATTTCAGGGAGTGTAACCGAAAGTTTACCACCCGTTGAGACGGCATCGACGACACCGCTGCCGGTCAGCTTTGAGTTTAGTAATTCCGGTAACGCACCCGCTACAGAATTAAATCTAACAACAAATTATCCAGATGAATTTACCCAAACTTCTAATACTTGCATAGGTAATCTAGCGCCTGATGCAACTTGTGTGATAACAGGTGATTTAGATATTAGTGCAACCGGTAATTATTCAGTCAGTGTGACCTTAAACACCGATGAAGCTGCACCAGTGCCACTAAGCACTCAAACTTCGATAATCGCTGCCGAAGTAACCGGTTTAGTAGAGCAAGCCTTACCAGGCAGTACCGCCGTTGGAAATTCCTATCCTGTTACTTTCTTGTTTACCAATGAAGACGTAGTGGATGCAACTTCGGTTAATTTAGACACCAGCGCTTATCCTCCTGACTTCAACCAAACCTCAACGACTTGCGGAGCAACCTTAACCGCAGGTGCCTCTTGTCAAGTAAAAGGGATACTCATACCAACAAGTGTAGGCCCGCAAACGGTAGGAATAATCTTTGAATACGCTGGCAATCCTGCTATTTCTTTATCGACATCCACTACGGTAGGTATGTTGGTTTTACAAGGTTTCGTACAACAAGGCCTTCCCGATGTAGCCGCTGTTAACACGGCTTATCCCTTAATATTTAAATACACTAATCCCGGCCCTGGCGATGCTACCGGTTTGAGTATCACCCCCACTCTAGGCTTGGTCATTACCTCAGATACCTGTACTGGCCCACTCGTGGCGGGTGCTAGCTGTATAGTAGAAGCAAATTTTACGCCTACACAATTCGACGCTTATACCGTAGGTGTAACCTTATCCTATGATCAAGGCGAAGACATCCCTTTAAACACCTATACTGTCGTTGGCAATACTTATTTGCTAGCTGCGGGCGATGACGGAATTATGTACACTGCACCACACTGGACCGACAAATGGACTAAGCGAAATATTTATTCCAACGCAAATGCAAGAGGCGTCGCTTTTAGCCCAACATTACAACTAAGTATTATAGTTGGACACTTTGTTAACCCAACCCCTACAAGTTTGCTGCTGGTTACGCCAGATGGAGTTAGCTATACAAGATACAGAACAATTCCCTCCTTTCTCCCAAGATATGCTATCTGGAATCCTGATCTTGCCCAATTTTTAGTAGGCGGTACAGAGGGAGGAATAACCACCAGTGTCGATGGTATAACCTGGGTGACTCAAACAAGTAATGTTACTAATGCCTTATATGGCGCTACCTGGAGTCCACAACAACGCCAATATGTGGTAGTAGGCGACAACGGTACTATTTTAACCAGCCCCAATGGTATTGATTGGCAATCGCAAATAAGTGGTGTGAGCGACAGATTAAAGAGTGTGGCATGGAGTCCAAGTTTGGGACTCTATGTTACCTGTACTGATAACACGCGTGTTTTGAATAGTGCTGATGGCATCACTTGGAGTAACCCAATCGAGATAGGGGGTGTCAATGCATCATGTGTGGTATGGTCTCCTGAGCTAGAAATATATTATTTAGTAGGGAGTTTCCAATTTCTTTACTACAGTAGTGATGGCCAGACATGGAAGGTCGGAGGGAATTCTAACGAGGCATCCATGTGGGCCACGGTTTGGTCTTCACGATACCGCAAATTTTATGCTGTGGGCGCCACCTACCACGTAGCTTATAGTAATGATGGCACATTTCTAAGGACCAAAAAGGTCGCGGGGTTCATTGGCGGCACTGCTTTCAGGGCCATAGCCGTAGGGGCCGTTCCTTAAATTGACAAGTTTTGGCTAGCTTAGCTATTACAGATTTAAAGGTAATGTTAGCACATTAACATTACCTTTTCTTAATCCTTTAATCCTGCGCTTTTCACTTGGTTTTTATCCATTGCTTATTGGTCAATAAAGCAACAACATAGAGTTGCTTTCCTCGCAAATTCAGCAAAGTGAATTACACTATAAATTGAGTCGCCAAAAAAATTGACCATTTAGGAATGCACTCCGATTGCTTTCCACAGAGTAAACTTTGTACAAATACTAAATAAAAGGATAAGCTCGTATGAAATTAAAAATGCTATTTTTTTTCTTCCTCACCTGTTCTTTATTAGGTTTTAGTACTTCACCTTTTTCTGGCCAAGTTAAAGCACCCGCTTCCCCAGAAGATAAACTTTCTCAAGATGTATTACGTTTTAATCGCGAGTTAGAAATTATCAAAAATGAGTACGTCAAAAAAACTTCCGAACATGAGCTATTACAAAATGCGATGCAAGGCATGGCGAGCGGCCTGGATCCGCATTCAAGTTTTTTAGATGCCGACGATTTAAAAGATTTACAAACGGCTACCACCGGCGAATTCAGTGGTTTAGGACTCGAAGTGGGCATGGAAGAAGGATTATTACGTGTCGTAACCCCGATTGATGATGGGCCTGCACAAAAAGCGGGCATTAAACCAGGAGATTGGATAGTACGCATTAATAATTTGCCCATTCAAGGCTTAAGTTTACGCGAAGCCGTCAGAAAAATGCGTGGCGAAAAAGGCAGCTCCATACAATTGACTTTAGTCAGACAAGGTCAACATAAACCACTCTTAGTTAATTTAAAACGCAATATTATCCGGATACAAAGCATCAAAGGACACTTGTTAGAACCTGATTATGCGTATATCCGCATTAATAGTTTTCAGTCCAGCACACGTCATGATTTAGATCAAATGATCGCAAAATTACAACACCAGCAAAAAACACCAATTAAAGGTATAGTACTGGATTTAAGAAACAATCCCGGAGGATTATTAACCTCAGCGGCAGATGTCACCAATGCTTTTCTTGATAATAAAAAAATGCTTTATAATCAAGTAATTGTTTTTACGCAAGGCCAATCATCCGAAGCGAATATGAAAATTACTGCCAAACCGAATAATCAAATTTATGCAGGCACATTAGTGGTTTTGATTAATCAGGGTAGTGCATCCGGCGCTGAAATCGTCGCCGGGGCATTACAAGATAACAAACGCGCCATTATTTTAGGGACAAAAAGTTTTGGCAAAGGTTCGGTGCAAACGGTTATTCCGTTAGATGAAACAACCGCATTAAAATTAACCACTGCATTGTATTACACGCCTTCAGGTCGATCGATTCAAGCTTCCGGTATCTCGCCTGATATTACATTGGATGAATTGAAGATAAATTCCTTGAGCGAAAATCCGGCTGAGCCTATCTATCTCCATGAATCAGAGTTAAAAGGACATTTAAAAAATGGTAATAATAGTGAAAAAACTATTTTTTCATCCACAACAAGTAGCAACAATGATTTAGTAAAAAATGATTATCAGTTATTTGTCGCATTAAACTTATTAAAAAGCATAGTAGTCTTGCAAAATAGCAAAAATTCAGTATAAGTCCAACTTTTTAGATTTCTCGGAATAATAAATCAATTTTTTTATATTTTACATTTAGGTTGTAAATTTCCATTGTTTTCATAACTATTCGCACGCGATCTTGTTTCCGGACTTTCTATAGCAAATATATTTAGCACATTTAGTATAGGTGCGAATGAGACCGATTTCTTCCTTTTTTGAAAGCTTCCCGGTTGATTATCAACGGATGACGTATCCACACAATCAATAGTAGTCGTTTTAATTTGATATTTTTCGGCTAATGAATTTCTCAATAGATTCAAATTAAGTTTTAACCTAAATAATTCATCTTTACAGCTATCATAAATATCATCATATCTTGCAGATATTTCCAACGGGCAACTCTGCATATTTATTACATACATGCATTTTATCAAGCAAATACAGCAAATAATTACTATAGGAACAAATACAGCCAGCGAATACATACAACCAACAGCTGAACTTACCAATAAAGTAAAAAATAGCATTGATAAAATCAAATTTTTTTTATTATTCGGGGGTTCTTGGTATTCTTCAGAAAAAAAATTAAAATTTTCGTGAAAAACTCGTTTTATCTCTAGAATATCTTCGGGACTCAGCTTGTGGATATGACGCAAAATATAATATATTTTAAAGATTCTGTAATACACGATGAGTCAAACATCAAGGGAAAATATTTCGCATTAATCCTACATTCAGAAAAATTATTCGCCATAGCGATTAAATCCATGTTGCTCATTTGTTCTTCTTGCATAATATTCTTCGTAAAATAAAGTCATCCCTTAACATTAGCTAATTAATCTTCATGCTAAGCTCTGTTAACTTGCAGCACTATTATAAAAACAAATCAAGCAAGTGACTCATAAAGCGTCGCACCGCTAATAGCCACATCCCTAGCGACTCTAGAGCCGAAATAACGTATTCCCCAGCGGCTGGTATAATCCAAGGCACTAGTCATTATTAAGTTGAGCAGACCCCCAAGTTGGCCCATACGTGTATTAAAATGGGTATCCGACGTGTGCACTAACGCAGTCCCAACGCCACCGATAGCGGCTCCGGTCGCGCTACCGGTCCATTCCCATGTACCACCCAATCCACCTGCATCATTACTGCTTTTAAACCAAGTTGCAAACCAGCCCGCCACCTTCTTCCCTGCAACCTTACCCACGAATTGGCTAACAAAGTTGTCTTTCCCCACAAAATTGATGAAAGATGAAACGCCCTGCGCCACTAGAGGCCTGCCTATTCTTTGATAAGCATACGCGGTAGCAATGCTGGTAACATTGTCGGCCAGCCGGCCTAGACTACCACCGAGAAAACTACCCAGCGCCGCGTTATTACCCGCCTCTGCACTCCATGATGTACCTGTCAAAAATCCACCTGCGCCTCCGAATCCACCCGCAGAAACTCGCATTGCTGTGCTGGTTCCACTTCCCCCGATAATATCTACCATACCTAAACCGGTGCCGGCTCCATGCGCTCCACCGGCTCCTCGATCCGCGTCACCAACCGCGTATCCTAAATAACCAAATGAACCTCCAAAAGCCCCAGCAAGCACTAAGCTTCCAGTACTTGCACCATGCAGCCGAGCAGTTCCTACTGCGATAGTAGCCCCCATAGCAATATTTACCGCTGGCGATTTATCTTGAGCAAATCTTGCAAAAATTGCGGTCATCTTGCTGGTGATTCTATCTAAATTCCATCCAGCAATAGCACCGATTAATGCAGCCCCGCCAAGGACGGCGAGTGTCACAATGACAGAAGCTCCAGCCGTACCAACAATTAACCCCGCAATACCTGCTAATGCCAGCCCACCCATAACTGCCAGGGTGATCTTTTTAGCTTGAGCAAAAGAACTGGCTGCGTCCTTCTTGGTAATTTTACGCACCAGGTAGGTAGCCAGCCAGTAAATATCCCTAAAGCGATTTTCCTTCGCCTGACCATCCGCATCTGTGTAGAGAATAGGATTATTCGCCACCATTCCATACAAATTAAGCCCATCCCCTGTCCCTGCCGGATCGGGACTCAACCATCGCCCTTCCGTGGATAGATAATATCGGGATCCATAATAATACAATCCGGTTAAATCACGTTCTTTTCCAGAGTAGCGGATAAATTTATAATCCGCTTCGGTTTGACTACTTGCCGCCCAGAGTGCAGTCCCACCATAGGGATAAAACTCTTCCAAACTGATAACACGACCCACATTGTCCAACTCTAAACTACGATTGCCGGTTTCACTGCTATAGTTATAACGTATTTGATCATTAGGAATACCTTCAGGTTGGCCGACTTGCCAGTGCAATACCCGTACTTGCGCTTGACCCGCCTCACCCACAGTAATTACCTGTAGGCTTTCTTTCATTGTTTCACCGGATTGACGGGTACGCAGCTCTAACCCTGGAAGATAACAGACTTGTCGAGTTTGCAGCGTATTACCATTGGGCTGTTGGCTAATTTTTAGCCTACGCTGGCCCTGAGCATCATAGGTATAGCGCTCAATAGTGGACTGACTATCACCATTCACTATCTCTACCTGATCCAACTCGCCTCGGCCTGTCCAGTGCAACGATTGACCTAATCGTTGCACTTGCTGACCTGCTTTATCAAACAAACTGTCTATGTTTGCTGGGTTGCCTGCCAGTGTGCTAAGTACTGCCCGATTGCTACGATCCGATACGCTAATGTGGGTGGTATAGTTATTCGTGGTTGCGGGAGCACTATGCCGAAATTGAGTAAGATTCCCTCCTCGGTCATAGGCATAAGTGCGAGTATAGTTAGTATAAGTACTATTATCGGTTGGCAAGGGAATTAAGGGTGCAGGCAACTTGTAGTCTTGTTGACCTATATTCGCCATCTCGCGCCCGGACCCGCTAATAAGTTGATATAAACTGTCATAGATATAATTGCTAGCCGCATCCACTTTCTGATTGCGCCAGAAACGCGTAACCCCCACAACATTATGAACACTGAGTACATTACCTACCGCATCATATGCATAACGCATATCCTGTAATATTTTTGCACCGAGCGCATGACCACGCGGACGTTCAATCTTGCTAGCTAGCAAGCGCTGACTCTCTGGCTCATAGGTGTAGCTAGCAATGACTCCATTCCCATATTCTTCATGCAATTTTTGACCCATTGCCGAATAACTTAAAGACCTAACAATGATTTGCTCAGCTTGTCCTTTCTGTGTCAACCAGCTAGCACATAACAGACCTGCCACATTATAAGCCCATCGTTGAAGATTATCTTTGGCGTCCCTTTGAGTTAATAAGGCCCCGGTGGCATTAGTGGTCGTTTGCGTCGTAAAAACATCCGTACTCAGTTGATCACTCCAAACGAATTCATCGTCTCCTTGCCAATCCGCATTCGTATCGGCTTTCAGTAACTGCTGAGTAATTAACTGCGGAGTATCTGTCAATAAAACACGGTTGATTTGCATCAGTCCGGCGGTATCATAATGACGAATACACTGACCAACCAAGTTTTGGTTTTTCTCGGTCTGACTGTTACCCGCCCAAACTAAGCGCTCTGTAATTCGAGCAGGCTTATCCTTCACCTGTTCATGAATGCTCAATAGTCGTCCCAGCTGTGTATCCGTCTCATATTGATAGGTTTGGGTTATCCCCAGCGCATTGATACTGAACATCGGTCGACCTGCAATATCATTCAATGTCATTGAGGTACCAGAATCTGCACTCTCAGTACGCAAAACCTCGCCACTGAGAGCGGTACAATAGACAAAATTGGGCTGGATCGATTGATTAGACTGCATGAGTTCGAAGAATCTTGGATCAATGCTGTGGGTTAACTGTCCATAGACATTGAACCGATGGCGGATAATCCGTTCATCAGTTATTACTGGCGTATCAGGGTGACGATGATAGCGAATTTCCCGAACTATTTGTCCGCGGTTGTCGACAACGGAAACCTCTGGAGTTTTTTCATATAAACTATAGTCAACCCGATCCATACGTAATCCTTTTATCTTTGATTGCTTACTCGGTGCGCAGTATCATTTTCATCCTCATTCACCACAAACCAGGGAGTAAATAAACCCTCACGCAAATACCCTTTAGCCGTTTTTACTCGATATTCACGCCCCAACGCATCATAGTAATAAGTATCTGCATACAGGTTGTGGCGGGCGCTGTCGTCACTCAGATAACGCCAGTTGTCAAGAAAAAAAGGCTGATAGGCGCGCACAAGCTGTCCTTTAGCGTCATATTCTACCCGTCCAGAGATAGCCCAACGGTTTTCTGTATGTATTACGACCGGTCTGCCATCACTGCCAGTCACTAAACTGCCATTTTCTGCACGTTGCCAAGCCTCACCTGCCTCATGACGCACTGCAGTTTGTAACTGACGTCCAAAACCGTCGCTGAATGTAATAACTTGGCCTATTTGCTGTGCTGGATCCTGATCATAGCGATCCGTTGCTAGCGACAATATATGTGCAGGTATACGTACCATGGACTGAATAGCTTTTCGCTGAGTCGCTTCTCCCTGACGCTCTAGCCAACGACGATAAGCCAGCGCACAAATGAGTTTATCTTCCGTAATGACGCCTGCTTCGCGTAAAAGCTGCCATTGTACCTCATCCTCTTGTCTACTAATCCTTTCTGCACTAGGCATCCAACTGAGTAGTGCATAAACCATACAGTTTGCAACCGGAATACCTGGCTTTAGTGCTAAGCCTTCAGCAATA
This sequence comes from Rickettsiella endosymbiont of Rhagonycha lignosa, assembly GCF_964031165.1. NCBI lineage: Bacteria > Pseudomonadati > Pseudomonadota > Gammaproteobacteria > Legionellales > Coxiellaceae > Rickettsiella > Rickettsiella endosymbiont of Rhagonycha lignosa. The sequence continues at coordinate 1,134,170 of NZ_OZ035011.1, forward strand.
GAACTAGGTAATGTAAACGGTTTTTCTTCAGGTGGGGTATAACCCTGTATTTGATTACCTTCCCATCCCCAGAATCGACTAGAAGAGACTTGACCCAGTGCGGTCAATGTCACCTGACTTTGGTTGTCATTGATATCGGTTATTCGGATAGGTGTTAGGAAACGGTAGTCATAAACTGCCTCGGTGTTAAAACCCGCCGCATCCTGTATTCTAATAACCACACAGTAATGCGAATCCCAACTCAATACGCTGTTACCGGTCAATAAGGTATTGCGCTGTGCTAGCGGGCGATAAAAAGTTTCCGCGCCAGCATATTCGGTATAGCCTTGTCGAGTGACCCAAACATCCGACTCAGCCTCTTCACGGAAAGGCCGTGCAGTCTGCCTATAGCCGCCCTTTATCAGCTGTTCATGCAATTCCTCTGCACTTATTACGCCATTAAAAGTCAGCAAATTTTGTTCATCGAAAGCCGTTTTTTCCGTATAAGCAACTAGAGCCGGTATCGTGGGTTTTTCATCAGGACCCTTATAAGCCACACGCCTATATCCCAGAAAACTCTGGGTTGTACCGGGCCCAATTAAACTGCTTTCTGCATTAAGTGTTTCCAGCGATAAGCCGTTATGCGGCACCTCACTCGCATGATATTCCCAGGCATCACTGCGCATCACATCGGTCAGGCCCAAAACCTGTCTATCCTTTTCGATGAGATGATAATAGGCTTGCCGTTGTCGAGTCAGATGCAATACCTGCTGCTGCTCATCATAACTGCTGTCAAAAAGTGTCTCTGGTAATGTGTCAGGATAAGGAGAGAGAGGCAGTTTTGGCCGGCGTGGATAAGTAATATCCACCGTTTCCAACGGGAAACCATAGTGATCACTTTTCAATACGACTTGCTGGCTACAGCGCGGATCACAGGGAACCCGTTCATACTGATAACTACGGGTTTCAATCACTGATATCCAGCTTGATAGTTCATTGTCTTGCAAGCCCGTCAGCCTTCGAACCTGTAAGCGATTATCAACAATAGTATAAGGCCGATCCGAGTACTCAGAATCATCATCTGCATAAACCTCGCTGTGTAATAATTGCCCCTTCATCGCCCGATGCAACCAATAGCTTTCATCATTTTTAGGAGTAATAACCTGATCACTTTTTGTCTCGTTATCATAACGGGTAAACCGGACTAAAAAATCCGGAAAAGCTTGTTCATCCCTGCGCCAAAACTCAAGAGAAAGTTGCGCATCTACTGCGACTACTCCGGTTGCAAACCAGTTAATAGTTCGTGCTGGATAAATCGTGGGCGTTACCGATCGATTTGTTGCCTGTGCAAAAATATCCATATCGATCTGGGTTACCTGAGCAAATCCTCGAAACTCGTGTTCTTTACCATCCCACACGCCATGCGCATAGGTTTGTACAGTGCTCAAGCGATTCCCTGTAATTTCATCCAGTTTTTCTATCCGCCATAGCAAATGCATAGGAAATGGTAAGTGGCAGTTTATTAATTGATTTTTTTCCTCGGCACGGTGTTTCTCATCTAACCAAAACTGTGCTGAGCTGCGGTAAAACAGTGTGGTATCAGCACCCAAATTGTTGTTCATCACATTCAACAACCAAGGTTTATGTTGAGCCAGATCCAGGCGCCAATGCACAGGAGACATATGCGGTACCGTCAAAATAAGACTCGAAATGCCCAGTCCCTGTGTATCTGCAATCTGCAGCAAGCAGGTTCTATCAAACCTCACGCCTGGGGGTAAGGGGATACATAGAGGCGCACGAAAGTAATTACCACTCTCGTTTAAAAATAGCTCCAAAAAATTGCTATGTGCATAAAGAATGTCAGTGGTCCCAGAGCCATCAATGTCCGCAAGGTACAATTGACTTGGATTAAATATTTCTGCCGACGGCTTAAATCCAGTTAACAATAGGGGAGGCCCAAAACATCCATGTCCCAGGTTCGGCCAGCAACGTACTGCGACGGCAGAAATCTCGACCAAATGTACTTGACCTGATCCCAGCATATCCGCAAACGCCACCAATTTTTTTACATCTGCTCCGGGAATGGGTAGCGTTATATCGCCCGACTGAATAACATTCACCCCTGTATGCCATCCATCTCGATGTTTGGCGTACAGGCGCACACTACGCGGACCAATCAGTACCAGATCCGCCAAGCCCTCCCCAAGCAAATCAGCCAGCTGTGCCTGTGGGTGAAAGTATTCAAGCGGTAAGGCAGAAATAGGTATAAATTTTGACCATTGTCTATCGACCTCCATACTATGGTAGCCTCGAATGCTGGGCGTCGTTACCACCCAATCTAAACGGCCATCCCCGTTAATATCCATCAACATAACCGCCTGTTGCTGGCTAGGGATTTGTGGCAACGGCTTCATTGCACCATATAGCACCGCATCATCTTCGCCGCGTGTCGGTGACCGATACCACCATGCTCCGGGCAAATTCTGATAGAGCACACCGGGTAAACCTTCGCCATATAAATCCACCAGTTGATAAGGCTGTTGGCCATTCAGTCCAGCCAACTGAGACATCGGTTGCCAAACTGGAATTTGTGTTGTATCAAGGCGTTGATAATCAAACTCCAAAGGCGGCATGCTAACCGGCGTATCATCGTCCTCATGTGCTAGCAAACGCACAGAAATCAGCAAAGTGAGACTGCTATTTAGGTCATAACCCAGAATAAGACGAGAAATCAGTGCGGGCACTTCCGCAGGGTTGTCTTCTCCTGCCAATGCTTGCAAGCGATGAAACATAAGTACCTGCTGACACAAGCGACGCGTACGCACTTCAAACCCATAATCAAAACGAGAAAAACAATCTGGACGAACATTCCAAGACGCTTTAGCCTGAAAATCGGGTACAGTAAAGATTGAAGAGTCACGCTCGCCATAATCAAATACCAAATGAAATAGCCATTGACTATCCTTAGGTAATGCCTCGTCCAATGCAAATAAACTATTCCGCGGCGTGATGTTACCGTAATTAATCTGCGCAAGATAACGCTGCGCACTCGCTTGAGGATGCTGTTGTTTTTCATGCTGCTCACAACCAACTTCATCCTCTGCACGGTACTGATAATAGATATGCTCGCCGCTAGGTGTTACTGTTTCTTCCAGCAACCACTGAGCAATCTGTTTGTCGTTCGTGGGATTTGCTACCCGAGCATGCGCATGCTTACCAAAAATATGTATCTGGCCATCCGGACTATACATCACCCAAAATGGACTTTCCGTATCCTCCACCACAGGCTGCCAATATTCCAAGCGGCTGAAGTCATAAATAATACGTGGCCGATAACAAGTAACTGTATAGGCTTCCGAGAGCATTACACCTTGTAAAATATTGCTGGTCCGTTTATCTGCTGATCCCATATCATCGGGAGCAATCATCAGCACCTCTCCCATCGGATCTAAAAAAGTATCCGTATCATTGTACCGTGGCACACCGTGTGAACTACGTAAACGGATCGATGTAGGTTGGCATTGCCATCCCATGCCAAAAGGACCATTACCCGACCTACTAGCGTAAGTCAGGGATAAGTCAGGTGCCACGCCACGTCCGCTTGATATAGGTAAAGGCAAGGACAGCGAGGCCGTGCCATCTGGCCCCGCTGGATTAAGATTGCCTCCCATACCCTTGATAGTTCCGCCGCCTTTGGGTAAGGACAACGAGGCCACATTCACATCCTGTGAATTTTGCTGCATATAAAGTTTCCTTAAGTTAATCCTTTAACTTGAGTCAATCATTTAATGACGAATCGTATAACGAATATGCAGAATAATATCGTTGAGACTCTTCAACATCTCGGCTTGCTTACCCATCGCATGCGGGAAGCTCAAACTGAGCGAGCTATTGTCATTCACCGGTATCCCTTCAAAGGGCAGATATTTCGCATCATTGAAATCTAACACAAATTGACCACTATCATTGATGCCATGTGAAACCGCCAATGCTTTACAACCACGCGGCATCACCACACTACCGCCGTAATTCAGCACGGCTTGCACATCCTGATAAGGGCCCACCAGCGTAGGTAAGGTAACGCTAATTTGTTTGATACGGCGTACCGCACCCAAATCCCCCGGGTAATCATCTTGGATTTTCAAATCCGCTAACCGCACGGAGGCATGCAACTGCTCTTTTGTGATACGTAAACCATTACTCTCTGTCCCGGTACTACCCGACCCTGTCTTCAGCAAAGCCTGAACCTTGTCATTAAAAATAAATTTATCCGCTTCGCCCAAACCCGCATAAACTTCCGCTAAAGACACCGTACGGATCACTTCCAAGGCCCGATCATCCTTTTCCAGATATGATTTTTCCATTTGCACGAGATTCAGCATCAGCGTCTCACCGGCCAGTAGACCGGCGTACGTCCCTTGCCAGGCACCCGGCTTAATAAAACTTGCCTCAGCGTCATTCAGTTCATATTGATACGCTTGTTCAGCCATCAAACAGCGGGAAACGGTCAGATCATAAAATTGATAATAAATAGCGGCTAGTCGCCCGCGCAGCCAGTTATACAATGCCTTGTTAGTGAACTTACTCTGCAAAATAGTCAGCTGTGCTTGCGTTTGCGTCTGTTGAGTTTCTAAATAATCTTTCTGCAGTAACGCCGCTTTACGACGTATCTGCAAAGTATCTAATTGGGCATTAAGCTGTTTTATTTCAAACTCAGCATTATTGCGCTGGGTTTCCCATTCCTGCTGACGGCGACGGTATATTTCAGACTGGCTAATTTTATTCGCAGCCGTCAGCGTGGCTGCTGCGCCAATCTCGATACCGATACCGGTAGCATTAAACAATGCACCCCAGCGAGAGCCACCTACCGCAAAACCATAGATATTTGGCACCAAGTCAGCCGCTGCAGCTGCCATATACAGTGTCTTACCACTGGTGCTCAGTACCGATGAGGATAAGTACAGGTCCATCGCTTGTTTTTCACCGCTATTAACATTTTCATTATACAGTGCCCTAAAACTGTTAAAGCGAGACTGCGCACTATTGAGCCCCTCCTGCAGTACGGCTTGGTCGGCATCAATTTCACTAACCACTTGATTCTGCACCTGGATACTCTGCAAAGCCAATTCACTGCCCTGAGTTTGCAGCAGTTCAGTTAGAGCCTCCGCGTCTTGCCTCTCGGTAATACTGAGCAGTGTGTTCCCAAACTGTGTTAGCTGGGCAACTGCACCCTTGGCATTCTCCAAGATAATCGCAAAACGGTACAATGGCATTACCGCCTTCGGCAAATTCCCGCCACCTTGTGAGGCAGTCACTGCCGCGCTCAGCAGCGCAGCCGGGTTAGCGGGTGTTGCATAAATGGACAAGCTTAGCGGTTGTCCATCAATCGACAGATTATGACGCAGGTTGTATAACCTCTGTGCCAGCGTTTGCCAGTAAGCTTGCAGCTTTTCATTCAGCTGCGGAAGGAACAGCGCGGTTAACGAATTCGCCGTACGCGGCGCTGGTAGTTCCACTTGTTGGTACAATTGCAGTAAAACTCGCTGATAGGTATTGTGGGTCGTCAAACTCGCCGCCTCATCCAGCCGCGGCTCGGGCCAGCTTGCCTCCTGCGAAATATAAGACTCCTCACCCAACAAGCTTAATGCCTGCATATACCACATTTTGGCTTCGTTCAGCGTATCTCGCTCCAGCTGACGATAAGCCGCATCGCCGCGCGCTATCAATAAATCCAGCGCTTTCATAAACGTAGCTACTTTGTAATGCATCGGATCGTTCTGAGCCACTGCATCTGGATCCACCGAATCCAACGGATTGGCGTTCCAAGAGGTGTTCTCCTCTAGCGGCCGGACATTCCAATAATAATCCTGTAATTCACCGCGCAGCATATATCCCGCTGGGTTCCAGATATACTCTAGCCAACGGCGGGCTTCGGTGAAATTCTGCTCTTGCAACAGCCGTTGAAACACCATCATCGGTGTGTAATAGAACATCTCCCAGAAATACAGCGCATTCGCACCGCTAAAATCCATTGGCTCTCTATACGCATTCAATAAGGACCCATTTGCTGCTGGATTGCTAGCTGCTGTATAGCCAGCCAAGGTAAGATGATTACCCACTTTTTTAATCTGCAGCGTACCTATTAACTTCCGACCCTGGTCACAGCTCAAATACATCTTAAGACCTTCAGATAGATCGTAAGGAAAATTGATAACATTGTAAAAAGGGGATTGTGTACTTGATAATGGCACAAACAGAACCACATCCTGTGAAGAATCTGTTAAGGAGCCCTGCCAAAAATCATAATAACCCAGCTCACCTTCAGCCTCGAGTCCGCGCCAAAAGGTAATTCTAGCACGGCGGGAATTACCATGGACACTCGCATCATAACGCGGCAGTATGACGCTCATATAACCACCATCCCCCATCGGCGGCTCAGGCAATTTCTGTGTATTTAGTGTTAATACCGTATCAATGCCCAGATCGGCACGCTCAATTAGTTGCGTAGCAAACAAGGTATTAAGCCGCGTCCGATACGGGCCGCTTTGCATATATTGCGCACCATTTATATTTTTATCCAATATAATGGAGGAACTATTTTTTTCTTCTTTTACAACTTTTTTTATTGGCTGGACGTCCAGAATTATAGTCGCGAGGTTGCTGGCTTTTTTACCAGTACTATTTTCTGCGATGAAGAGACAGGTTACATTTAAAAGATCTATCATACCTTTGTTAGGAATTAGCATCTCTACCCTATTAAAGGCATACACCATTTTTCTTGGATCAAGCATCGGCAATCGACTGCACCAATCGCGAGCATTACCTACTACCTTTTTTCCAGGAGCCGAAATATTAAAGGTCACCCTTGCTGGATCAAATAACGAAATTTTTTGGTGGCTTTGTTCATATTGAGTATAAATAGTAACTCGATCGTTTGGATCATCAAACTCCACGTTGAGAGTATTTATTTTCCCTTCATTACCACCTTTAATTGCCTGTGAAGAACTAATAATTATTTTTTCTCCATCATAGGGTACAACAATCCGGATATACGACAGAAACTCATCATTCTCTCGAATAGTTATCTGTTTCTCTGGGGGATTTGCTAAATAAATGATAAAATAAGGTTCAAAATAATCCTTTCTATCACCGCCAACCCTTACAACAAGTCTTGCATCAGTGGCTGATCCTCCCTGAGTTATGTTAATGGTTTGCTTGTCGTAGAAACATAAGTAATCGCTCCCAACCAGCCCTTCGTCTACCACCACTATCTGATGAAATAACAATAGATCATCGCTAGTTAAATTCTTGTTATGCATTATGTTGAATGTAAGGGAAAGCCCGAAATGGATGTTCTCATCCGTCACCAAACAATCAATAGCTTCTATCTCGGTGTCAAACGTAAAACAGTCGTTGACTTCTCGTTTAGACTGCTTAACCGATACAACGCGATTATCTTTTTCACTAATCAAACTCAGATTGATTTTTCTTGTTGTAGGGGTATCCAGCTGATTGCTTATTAGAGGTATAAGATTTTTTCGCTCACCCGCATTAATTTCAGAAATTGACATGTCGTAAAGAACGAAAAACCCCTTTCCTTCAAACTTATCAGGTTCGGGATAAGTCTCTTGTTTTTTGTAGAAGAAAATTACTAAGGCAGTCCCGGCACTGGATCCTGTTACATTGTATTTATATTCTGCGCAAAACAAACCTGTAGCATTATTTAGCATAGGTGTCTCACTGACAGCTTCAATATATTCTGTGACATTGAAAGTAAACGGGGATGCCCAACTGCCGTCGTAACGAAGATGCGAGAGTTTGCAATGGTAGTAAACGATATCAGTGCTCGCATCTTCATTTTTACGAACCTCTTGCTCAATCCAAATCACATACAGTCTTGACTTATAGAGTACCGGACGTATGAAGCCCTGGTGGGGAACCATCGCACACACAATTTCATTCCACTCGCCCCACGCATTCGCTGCAAACTTTCCTTTACTGGCTTTGCTGTGATCAACCTTACGCCAGTAATAACGCTTAGGCTCGGTTTGACTATAACCAATGAAGTAAGTTAAACCCTCATCAACATCTACATTATTATGATAACCACTGGTCACATTCAAATTCGCTACATCTTCAAAGGCCGCCAGATAATTTCTGAATCCTTCCTCGACCGTATCGGTATTCAGCTGACTCTGTGAGATCTGCTGTAACAAATCATTCATCATTTTTGTCTGACCTATCCGCAAGGTCGGGTCAATATAGTTTTCTGGGTAATAGACCAGTAACGATACCCCAGCCCAGGTACTATAACGCTTATTATAGGTTTCCCAGTCGCTAAAAAATTGACGTGTTCTGACCCGTTCGGAAGCGTTTTCTTCGACACCACTCAGGGTCCGATTGACATACAACTGAATGCTGGCAATCGCTTCAGCGAGACGCGTGGTCTTAACCTGGGCAGAAACCTGATTATCAATCAGCAAATAGCTGTACAACTCATCCCGACTCGTAACCCAACTAGGCGCCATTTTTTTGATGTAATACGCACTAAGCGCTGCACTGCTGGACTCATCCAAGAAGGCTTGTAAATCAGCCGTTTGTTGATCATTCAATCCAGCCTGTAGCAACGTGCTGACAGCACGCCAGTCGCTGAAGCTTGGCGTTGGCGTATTAGATTCGGCAATATATTTCAACTTAATAAGGGACGCCACACCGTCTGGCGTAATCCCCAGTGTCGCCGCCACATCCAGCCACTGCAGCGTCGCATCTACGGTTTTCCAGTCGCTGAACAGCACCGATGTGCTACCCGTTTGTTGCAGTGCCTGCGCAACTTCCAGAGCGTCGAGTGTCAAGGCCACGGCCAACTGTTCTGTCGTCAGTGTCCCTAAACCTAACGCTGTCAGCACTTCCGTTGCATAACTTCCACACTGATTAATCCACGCGTGGAAACGCGTCAGTGCCTGCAACGTCGTAAGGTCATGTGGCAAGCTTTCCCCTGCCTGGAATTGTTGCGGTTGGGTTACCAACAACGACAGCTCGCTGGCACTGAGCCCAGTATTGCGCACAATCAATGACAGTTGACCCATTACCTGGCAGAACGCCACCATATTCATAGTCTCGTCAGCCGAACGGGTATCCTGCCTAACCAGTTGCATGAAAGCATCAAAGCTCAGTCCCTGTGGCTGCAGTTGATTGATCCATCGTAGAATTGCAGTGGCTGTTTCTGCAGAATCCAGTTGGGTTGCGGCCGCAATAAACGGCGCAGCCGCGCTAATTAATTCAGCACCGGAAAGTAACTCATCGGACACACCGTTACGCAACGTGGTGATAAGATTCTCAATATCCGGCGTCAGCGTCATACTGTAGTTATTGGTCAGCATCAGGTACACGTCACTAACGACCCAACGTTGCCTACTCAGCCATTGCGTGCACTGAAACAGAAAATACACCCATGACACGAGCTCCATATCAGACAAATCTACAAGCGCTCGCCCCGCATAAGAAGAAATTGACAGCAGCATGGACAACTCATTCACCGTCAAATGATGCAACTTGGCCAGCAGTCGCACGCGATACAGCGCAGACAGGTTTTTCATGGAACAACTAAACGATGTGTTCTCTCCTCCGCTAGCCAGCTTCCACAGTGTATACAATTCTGTATCATTAACCTGGAACGCCCGCTTTAATACCCCGAGACGGAAATAATCATCGGATACTCCGGGTGTTAAATCCAGACTCATGTTATCAGCAGAGAATTCTTGACCATCTAGATAAGGCGTGTTAAATAGGCGCGTGAACTGACTCGCTTGCTGTTTCGCCGTATACTGGCTGATATCGGCATTACACAATACCAACGCATCCTCAACGCTGATGACATAGCGCTGCAGGTAATACTTCACATAAAACAACTTATCCAGCACCGCACTATCAATGACGAAGTCATTATTATGATGGATGCTTTGAATAACCTGTCCAATATCGGTCGTATCAATCCCACTCGCTTTATATAAGCGTATCAGCTTGTTCAGCGTCAATAGAAGTACATTCGCAGAAACCTCTTTAGCCTGGAAAAAAGCGTGTCCACCTACACCATCCCAGGGGGTGGGTCTAAATCGAAATAAACGAAGATTTAAACCCGTAGTGACCTGTTCTATAGAAAGTTTGATAGGAATACTGTACTGGGTATTCGCTAAAGGTACAAAATTCGAATTTTGATATAAATATTCAGCCTCTCCATTCTGGAGCCGAAGCTCTGGCAAATGAGACTCTGTTTTTTTCACACTAAAATTATAAAGATAATCATCTCCTGACAATGGAATAAGTTCAGCATAATTTAGGGATTTCTTATAAGCATCGCCGGGTATGCGTTTAATCAGCAGCGCCTTGACAGTACGATCAGCAACCTCTAATAACTTGATCAATTGATCATTCTGATACTGTTGCTGGGCAATATCCGTTTTACGGGCTGGTGATAAACTGAACTGCGCACTCAGTTCTTCATATGACAGATCATAATAGCGCGCCAATTGAGAATAAGTGCAGAACGGTTCAACGTTAATCTCACCAAAATTTTTCTTAATCAATTCAGTGGCATTTTCTTCCGTAATTTCTTCTGTGAGAATTCGGTATAGCTCAGGTGAAATATCCGCATATATCGCCAATAACGACGCCGGATCCACTAACTTCGCCACTTCAGGATTATTAGTGAACGCAGAAAAACGTTCATCTTGTAGCAAAATCGCAAGACGAGCTGCCTCATACGGGAAATGATAGGGCGTTATACCTGTCTGCCGATAACTAGACAGCATTTCCAGCACACCATTGTAATCCTTGCCTTCCCGCGCCTGAAGGTTATTTAGCAGCAGTTCATTAGACAAAGTGAGTGTGGAAATTTCATCATCCATATTAGCCTGCGTCAGCGCCAGTTCAGCCAGATCCGGACGCCGTTTTGCTAAGTGATAAGGTGAACTACTGGCGTGAAGGTCTTTAGTTTCACGATACAGTTCAGTCAGATACGCAGCGGGCGAAAACATCGATGCGACTGAGCCCGGTTTCACAAAACGGCTCGCACGTCCAGCAAACCACTCATCATAACTACGGGTTTGTATCAGCCGCGTAATCCCAAAATGTGCAATACGCGCCAGCTGCGGATTAGCATGCGCCAATAACCGGGAGTCCAGTATCGTATTGTCTTTTCTCCCCTGTTGAGCGGCCTCATACAGGTAGCTTATTTCTGATCTGGAAAGAAAGTTTTCTGTTTCTTGATTGAGCTCCTCAAAAGATAGCGGCATGAAATGCGCAAGACTCTTTGTTTTCCCTTTTGATTTTTTTGCTAATTCCATCAGAATTGATTCGACTGTATACATAAAATCCTTTTTTTTATACATCAAATTACATCATACTATTTTTATTAAATAACATAAATGTGTTGCATGACAAGAAAAATTTTTCATTTTTACAACATTCTAATAATAAAAAATTTTAACTTGGGAAATAGATTAAATTTAAAAAATAATCTTTTGTTATTTCCCTAAAAATATTTTATCTCAAATACACATATTGCATATTTTTTATTTTCCATTTATAATTTTTCAGTGTGATAAGCGCCGATTTGAGCTACAGCTTGCTGGCGCTATATTAAGTTTAGCTAAAGCGTCATGAAAACCACCGCAGCTTTAGCCAGGTGGTTTTTTTTCGCTACTTATTTTTAGTCGGAAGACCAACTAAGAGTGAATTGTCATGGATGATTATTGTTGTTACTTTAAAGATTGCGTATCTATTCAGCACTCCTCGCAAGTTCTGCTTTTATTCTATTTATTTTTGTCGCCTATGTAGCCTGTTTTAATGCATTAGAGTTTACAGCTCTACATTACAACAGGCTTTTAATAAAATAATTTTCAGTTTGGGTTCATGTTATTTAAAAAAAGGGTTTTTTTAAATTTTTAAGGGAAAAATGTTATGTCTATTCGTTTAAATCAATCACATGTGCTTGGCCTACCGCGAATTGGTGCTAATCGAGAAATGAAAAAAGCAGTTGAAAGCTATTGGCGCAAAGAATTATCACTCGCAGAATTACAACAGATAGGACAGCGCATTGAAGACACCAATTGGCAAATGCAAGCCGATGCTGGTCTGGACTTTATTACTGTGGGTGATTTTTCTTGGTATGACCACGTATTAGATCACAGCGCTCTATTAGGCGTAATTCCAGAACGTTTTAAAATTGAAAATAAAAAAATTGATCTCAATACAATATTTTGTATGGCACGTGGCCAAGCTCCGGATGTACAGGAAACGACTGCCTGTGAAATGACAAAATGGTTTAATACCAATTACCACTATATTGTTCCTGAATTTAATTTAAAACAAAATTTTCAATTAAGCACAGATTATTTATTTAGCGCTATCGATCGCGCACTCGCTAAAGGTTACCGAGTAAAACCGGTTTTACTCGGTCCCTTAAGTTATCTTTGGCTAGGAAAAGCTAAGCAAGCTGAATTCGATAAACTAAGTTTATTAGAAAATTTATTACCCGTTTATAATCAAATTTTTGCAGAATTTAACGCTAGAAAGATTGAATGGGTCCAAATTGATGAGCCTATTTTAGTATTAGATTTACCTCCAGCTTGGCAACAAGCCTATCTCAAAAGTTACCCACAATTAAATTTTAAAAATATAAACTGTTTATTAGCCACTTATTTTGGCGCCATCAGCGATAAATTATCGATTATCAAACAGTTACCGATTGATGGCTTACATATCGATTGTTGCGCTGCCCCTGAACAATTAGCGAGTTGTCTAGCGCATTTCCCCAAAGATAAAATTATTTCTTTAGGTTTTATAAATGGTCGAAATATTTGGCGTGCCGATTTAAATAAACTATTAACGACACTACGTCCTATCAGCGAAGTGTATGGTGATAAATTATGGCTTAGCAGTAGTTGTTCATTACTTCACACTCCGGTCGATTTAGATAACGAAACTAAATTAGATCCAGAAATAAAAACTTGGCTAGCTTTCGCTAAACAAAAATTAACAGAAATTTCGTTATTATCGCGCGCCTTGAATTCTAATGAATCAACAATTAAGAATTTATTAGATGAAAATCAAATCGCTTTGCAAACACGTAAAACTTCACCACGTATCCATAATAACGTAGTGCAAAATCGTATTCAATCAATCACCAATGATTTTGCCAAACGCAATACCGATTATATTTCACGCGCCAAACAACAAAAATCATCTTTACAATTGCCGTTATTACCCACCACCACTATCGGTTCTTTCCCACAAACCGCTGATATCAGAAAAATTCGTCAAGAATATAAATCCGGAAAAATTACACACGAGATCTATCAACAAAAAATAAAACAACATATCGCCGATGTAATAGCCCAACAAGAAGCGCTAGATTTAGATGTCTTAGTCCACGGTGAAGCCGAACGTAATGATATGGTTGAGTATTTTGGCGAACTGTTAAATGGGTTTGCTTTTACTAAAAACGGATGGGTACAAAGTTATGGATCACGGTGTGTCAAACCACCCATTATTTTTGGAGACGTTAGCCGCCCCGAGGCAATGACCGTTGAATGGTCTGCATATAGCCAAAGCTTAAGCAAACGTCCTGTCAAAGGCATGTTAACCGGTCCTGTGACGATATTAGCATGGTCTTTTGTCCGTGATGATCAAGCGCATCAAGTCACTGCCTTACAAATTGCTTTAGCATTGCGTGATGAAGTGCTTGATCTAGAAAAAGCCGGCATTAATATTATTCAAATTGATGAACCTGCTTTTCGCGAAACCTTGCCCTTACGTCGAGATGATTGGCAGAAATATTTAGATTGGGCGGTGTTTTCATTCCGCATTGCTTCCTGTGGCGTCAAAGATAGCACACAGATTCATACGCACATGTGCTATTCCGAGTTTAATGATGTGATAGCAGCCATTGCCGCACTCGATGCGGATGTCATCACACTGGAAAGTTCACGTTCAAAAATGGAACTATTACAAGCATTTGAAAATTTTTCCTATCCGAATGAAATCGGGCCGGGTATCTATGACATCCATTCACCGCGTATACCTTCACAAGAGGAAATGATCGAACAACTCCAACACGCATTACGTTATATTCCAATTGAGCGTCTATGGGTAAATCCAGATTGTGGCTTAAAAACCCGGAATTGGCCTGAAGTCAGCGCAGCATTACGCAACATGGTAAGCGCTGCCAAATTACTCCGCGAAGATACCTCTCTTCTTGCCCAACCCTTAGCTAGGAAGGATTCCTCACATGTCATTTTTTCGAAAATTTAATTTTAGTTTTGAAATTTTTCCTCCTAAAACAAAAAAAGCTGCCGATGATCTGGATCAGGCACGACAGGAGTTATGTCAACTAAAACCCAAATATTTTTCTGTGACTTTTGGTGCGGGTGGATCTTTACAACAAAAATCATTGGAGGTAGTGCGACAATTCGTCGCACATGGGATTGCAGCAACTCCCCATATTTCCTGTGTGAATATGACAAGTCAACGCTTACAAGAGCTACTTAATGAGTATAAAAAATTAGGTATTAAACAATTATTGGTGATTCAAGGTGATTTACCTAGCGATGCTACACCGATAGAAATTGAATTTAATTATGCGACTGAATTAATTGCTGCCATCCGCAAAATGACGGGTAATTATTTTCACATTATTGTTGCCGCCTATCCTGAATTTCATCCACGCGCGATTAGTCCGGCGATGGACATTGAAAATTTTAAACGGAAAATTGAAGCCGGTGCTAATAGCGCCATTACCCAATTCTTTTTTAATAGTGATGCTTATTTTCGTTTTATAGAAGCCTGCGATAAATCTTCTATTCGTATTCCGATCATTCCCGGCATTACACCGATTATGAATTATCAAAAACTCATGCAATTTTCGACTGCTTGCGGCGCGGAAATTCCTTTATGGTTACATAAACATCTTAAAACTTACAGCGATGACCCCATTTCCTTACAAGAAATTGGTATTGAATTTGTCAGCAAACTTTGCCGTAGTTTATTGCAAAACGGTGTCAAAGAGTTTCATTTTTATACTCTAAATCGCGCCGAACCGACGCAGAGTATTATTCAAAATCTCATTTAAATTCTTGTTAATTAAAAACATTAAGCTATTATTTACCTCATCTCATGTAATAATAAATAATTTTCCTATGCAAAAAGTAGAGATTAAACTTGACAAAATTGTAAACTCACTCCCTCTTGATACTTTCGCCAATAACCAAGCATTATTTAATGACTATATAAAACTAAAAGAGCTATTAAATTCTCCTGTTTCGCCAGAACTTCTTGCAGATGTTATTAGACAATTAAAAGCTAATCTATTTTATCAGGAATTTAAGCTGAATGCTGATTCTTTGTTTTTAAAAACCCTTATCAATAAAGTAACTGACTTTAGAATAATTGAAGGATTGTTAAAAATTTCAGACATACATTTTTCCCAGCAAGAAGAAAAGTTTTTAAATCAACGTATTGATACTCTTTCTTCACTCTTTTTTCTAAAAGAAGAATTACTCGAATTACAAAAAGACGAAAATGAAAACGATCAAAAGGATCCTGATCTAGAAGGAAATTTTTTTGAGGTTTATTTGCAGGATCTCAAAAAATTAAAAACAATCCTTTCATCTGCATCGACTTCTTTAAGTAATATCGAATGGTTTTTTGAATCTGACCTTTTTGAATTCATGTTAGGTGTCGCTGATTCCTCGGATGGAGAGCCGGTTGATATATATGAAGCTTTGTTAGAAAACACAGAAATTAAAACCGAAAAAGAATTTAGAGATCATAAAAAATTATTAGGACGAATTAAAAATGATAAATTTGAGTATCAAGAATTTTATAGAGTCTTAAGAAATTCCCCGGCTATTTCAAAAGCTATTGCGTTCCAAATCAATCTTTCCGAAAAGTTTTCGACCTTAAAAATGCTTTCACCCATCGCGAGAAAAGCATTTGTTAATAATTTAATAAAACATGATGGCGACTTAAACTTAATTAAGTTTAAACGTTAATGTTTTATTTACCCAATAATTTGTTGATAGGTTTATTTTTTGAAGCTTAAGCTTCAAAAAAGCTAGGATCAATTTTTAAAGGTCTACCTAAGAGAAATTTTATCAAATGCAAATAATTAAAAACTCTGCTAAACAACCCATGCCTTTTTATTGTGATATATTGCTAGATACTGAACTGCTAAAAAAGTGTGATAGAACCCTTGTAGAGAAAGCCCTACAATTAATTAAAAACTTAGTTGAAATCGATCCAGAAAAAGCCAAAATGATACACAATGCGCTTATAGATTATGTAAATAGCCATAATAAAACACTATTTCGGCAAACTATGGATATTGTTAAGCTGTTATTTTTATCTTTATTAGGGTCTCTTGTAGTGAGCATGGCAATCATGTGTTTCTCACTCGCTCTATTGTTTTTTCTCTCGTCTGTCGTTACAGGAGCGTTCATACTGACAGCTGCATGTATAGGAATCGCAATGGCAGGACTTCCCCTACTTGGTATTGGCGTATACACACTGAAAGCAGCAATAACACTAGCCGAAAAAATTCTTTACCCAAACGCCTT
This sequence comes from Rickettsiella endosymbiont of Rhagonycha lignosa, assembly GCF_964031165.1. NCBI lineage: Bacteria > Pseudomonadati > Pseudomonadota > Gammaproteobacteria > Legionellales > Coxiellaceae > Rickettsiella > Rickettsiella endosymbiont of Rhagonycha lignosa. The sequence continues at coordinate 1,150,762 of NZ_OZ035011.1, forward strand.
AAAAGAAATTATGGCTGAATTAACTCCTTACTATGAAGAAGCTAAAAAGGAATTAGACCTTAACCAAGATAAAAAGATTGTTTTAGAAGGCAACTCTGTAGAAAATAAACCTCAACCTATTTCTTCTGTTTTTTTTAAATCCTCATCAAATAGAGATAATGCCAATAATGAAGAAAATACAGCTATCCATCTCAATAACATGATTTTAGCCACTCAGCTAAGAAAATAGCTCCCTGATGTTTTAATGGCTATTTGATTCTGATTTTTATCGATTTTTTAAGCATGCGTTTATGAAAAGATCTTATGCAGTGGTTTTTTAATATTTTAAAAAACTAAGAAAAAAAGCTGTTCAAATTATTAAATTATTTATCGAGATAAAAAAATAAACTGGAAAATTATTTTTTATCCTAAATAAATAAAAATATCCTGGTTGATCTGGTCAAGTTAAAAAATATCAATTAAACTAGATAATAAAAAAATAGGAAACAATAATAACAGGAGTGAATTATGCTTTTTCCATCTACATTAAAAAAATTTTCTGAAAATGGTTTTTTTGAATTAAAAAACTCAGAATTTTCTTCTGGAAATATTCGGGATCTTGAAAAAAATATCGAACAACTCCAACAAAAGCCATTTAGTATTCCCCTTCGCATTCGCTTAAAAGATATTCAAATGATTCCAGATAGCTCCCGAAGAAAACATGGTTCGGGACCAGTCATTCAACATGTTCCTCGTCGATGGGCGGATAGTTACGGTGATCTCGCTATTAGTCAAATGGGATCGCTGCAAGGTTTTAATACTCCCGTGAGTTTCGGGGATATAAATGAAGTAGTTTGGCACCCATTAGAATTGGAAACTCCACTTGAGTCATTAAAAAAAGACTTACTTTCTCTATTGACTCAATCCTGGAGTTCAATCGAACTGGATCAGTTGTTTTTCTGCCCTTATCATCAGCTAGATGCATTGGCTACGCAGGAGTTTTATAATGAATTATTGAAATCATTAACTAAAAATTCTGCTTTGCAAGAATTATCGATAAGCCCTTTCTCGCTGTCTAAGCAAATAGAGGTTATCCAGTTTTTAGCCAATACGACATTAGAACTGTTACATCTGGAGATTACCGAAGCGGATCCGTCCGCTTGGCAACAACTTTGTCGAATCTTGGAACATCACCCTACACTTAAAGCATTGAATTTAGGTAATAGTGTTCTTGATACTTCTGCTTACACGGCTTTGGCTAATCTATTAGATAAGAATTATCAAATAGACATAATCCTAGCAGAACCCACGGATGTGAAATTACTGAATGTCTATCAAGCTTTAAAAAAAAGTTTATCTAAACCAGGCTTAGAACGATTCAAAGAAAAATATTTATCGCAAGATAAATTACTGCAAATTGCTATGGTAGCTTTAGAGTCACTGAAAGAATTGAATTCCAATCCACAGCAAACCTTACAGCAAGCAAAACTAGAACAACAATTTGCTTTCTTATTAAGAAGTCAAGCCTCCTTGGCTATTACCGATGGAAATTATACCGACCTCCTACATCCTATTTATCAGGATCATCGCTATCTGATTAACGAAAAATCTCCTGCGCTTGTACAATTGCATGTAGATACCTTACCGTCTAATACGAGCAAAACTATCGGCTGTATTTTGCTGGAAAAGGCATTGGAAGCGAACAATCAAAAAGCCATACAAACCTTATTAAATGCAAACGCTAATTTACTTGAATTCCCTCCTCATGAAGAAGAACCTTTTTTAGTTAAACTGCTGCAAACTCAAGGTGCTATTAAAACACTAGTCCTGGAACGTATTCGTCGCGATTCACAATTAGAGGAGTCTGACCTGTTTCAATTACAGCTTGCAGATGGAAGCAAGACCGTCGGTTATGTTTTATTAAAAAAATCCTTAGAAACTCAAAATCTCTCTGCATTGCAGAATTTACTAAACGCTAAGGCCGATTTGTTTGAAACTCCAGAGGATGAACAAGAACCCTTTTTAGTGAAAGTGTTTCAAAGTCCGGGAGAATTAAAAAAATTCGTGGTTGATTATATTCGCCGAGATTCACGATTAATCGCACTGACGTCCGAACGTTTAAAGAATTATTCCGGCTTACTCCAAGTTTTTACGCACTTAAAAGATCATTTAGACAAGTATAGTTTGCATTTGGTGAAAAAGGATAATCCTTCGCTGTTAATGTCGATTGCTTATGAAGCACTCGCTACCTGGAATAAGATGTTAGGCCTACAAAATCCATCCGAAGCAAGAGATAAGGAATGTGCACAAATCTATAAAGACTTAGATGCAAGCCTGAAAGTAATTAATCAGAATCCTTTAGGTGTCACTTATGCGGCACTTTCTGAAGTTCAGATGATTATGCATAAAATGAAAAAAAAGTCTGTCAATGCCTTAAGAGGCATTTTTAATGTCTCTTCTTTACATGATAAAGCCATAAAATTAGTGGATGAATTTGATAGCCAGTTAGAAGCCAACAAGGCTCAGATTTTTACGCAACAAAACGAAATGCTCAAAAATCAAGCAGAGGAAATCAAGCAACTAAGTGAAAATCGTGCAAAAGAACAAAACCAAGCTCAAGAAAAACATGCCGCGACAGAAGCAAAATTAGCAGCGACAGAAATAAAACTCGATAAGGCTCAAGAAAAACTAGTTACAGTACAAACAGAACTAGCCGAGACGAAAGCAAAACAAGCAGCGGCCGAAACACAATATGCAGAGATCAAGAAAACACTTGAGATATTATTAAAACGAACCAGTAAAAATGCTGTTTCAGAAGAAGAAGCCGTCGATCCAACAACAAAAACTAATGTGCAGTTTTTTCGCCGTTAATGTAAAGGTTTTTAAGGAGGATGCTTGTGATGTTTATCGAAGACATGGGCCAACAACTTGCCTATAAACCCTTTGCATGGATGTCCTGGTGGTGGGGAATAAAATGGGGAGGTTTCATTGAGATCTCGCCGCAACTTAGTAAAGAAAATCCTTTATGGCAGCGTGAGAAAGCTGATCTAGAAAACTTAACGCTGTTTAAACAAACGCCGGATGAATTACAACAACAAATTGCCGCTTATTGGAAAAGGCCTTTTTGGCGACGTTGCTTATTACGTTTATTTACGGATATTACCAATCGGATAATGATTTGGTCTTATTATCAACGTTGCCTTGCTTTTCAGCGCATTCATCAAGAGAATCCATTACTCGAACAACGCTTGCGGCTGTATGAACCCGAACAACGACTGGTGGACTTGTTCATAAAAAAATTAAGTCGGGATCATTCGATCTTAGAACATCGTCTCGAAGCCTATGCAGGAAATACTCAATGGATGGAAAAAAATCTTGATGCCCTACTGACTCAACATGAAAAAAAAAGGCAACGGATTTTTTTAAACCTATTGGACCGCTATTTAAAGGAATTACCTGAAGACTGTGATCGCGAGTCCATACAAAAAAAATTAGAAGATGAATATTCAGAACTTGGCAAAATACTCAGAAATTATTTTCAACATTGGTGCCAACCCTATCAGCCCATACAAGAGAACGCCTGTCGAGCATTGGTGTATGTAGGTCCTGCTGTGGTTGAAAAAACAAGCCGTTGCTCTTTGGGTGCTGATTTAAATTCTTCATTGAGTTCAATCAATGAATGGTTAGCGCTCAAACAATATGCCTTAAAGCAGATGTCAAAAGAAAACCCACCTGACTATGCAGCCATCCAAGCATTTTTACAGCAGTGCTTACACAGTCTAGAAGCATTAATTGAACCACTCCTGTCTGACTACGAAAGATTGGTCTATGAAGCAAAACATCAACGCGTTGATTATAGAGAAATGTTAAAGCGCTCCGAGCATTTACAAGGTCGATTTACCTATTTCTTCCGGCATAGTAGTTTATTATTCCATCCAGATAGATCCGATGGAGGTGAAAATCTCGGTCGAATAAAAACAAATTTGTTTCAAGAATTTCAACAATTGGTTCAAGCTTCATTCGAGAGATTGGATCACGGCTTAGTCATATTAAAGCAATGCATTCCGCCCTCAGAATTAGCGCTGGCTAAGCTAAGAGAGAAGCTTGAACAAGACCTCATCATATTCACAGAAGAGCTTGATCAAAGGTTTCAGCAGATACAAACACAACATGCAGAAATAAAGATAAGACAAGCTAGGATGGAAGCAGAAAATGTAGAGATTAAAAAGACTCTGGAGATACTGTTAAAACGAACGAATACTCATATCGATTCAGAAGAAGAAACCGTCGATCCAACAACAAAAACTAATGTGCAGTTTTTTCGCCGTTAATGTAAAGGTTTTTAAGGAGGATGCTTGTGATGTTTATCAAAAACATGGGCCAACAACTTGCCTATAAACCCTTTGCATGGATGTCCTGGTGGTGGTGGGAAATAAAATGGGGAGGTTTCATTGAGATCTCGCCGCAACTTAGTAAAGAAAATCCTTTATGGCAGCGTGAGAAAGCTGATCTAGAAAACTTAACGCTGTTTAAGTAAAGCCTGATATCAAAAAAATTAATTTTACTATTTAGGATACTTTTCAGAATTGTTTTATTATCTTGCATTTCTTGAACCCAATTGTCGCTAAAGTCTATTAGTTTGTGCATTGGATCCCTTTACACGAAATAATCTTCAATCTGTTTGCAATGGGGTCATTTTGAAATCGTCAAGTTGCTGATAGAAAACAAAGCTAATATTAATATTGCTACAGCAAATGGTTACACCCGGTTGCATTCACCTATGATGCGAAAGCATTATGAAATAGCTGCGCTACTTATAAAAAATGGCGCGGATGTTCATGCGGCTACTGCAAATAATAGCACGCCATTACATTTTGCAGAACTTCCGAAAGCGGAAGCCAGTAGGAATTTATTATCAATAAAATTGATTTAATTTAATAATTCTTCAATATTATTTTGATAATATAAACTAGTGTTTATTATTTGATATTAAATTTATCCTCATATGAGACATGTTATGACTAAAACATTAAACGATCGGTTATTTGACGCAATTAATGAAAATGACATAAAGGAAGTTTCTAAGTGCTTAAAAGAAGGCGCTGTCGTTTATGCAACCGATAGTAAAGGACGGAGGCCTCTGCATCTGGCTTATAAATCTGTTGCGATAGCAAAACTACTTATTGAGCATAGAGCTGATCCTAATGCAACCGACAATGAAGGATTAACCCCACTCCATAATGCTTGTTTTTATAGGGGTATTGAAATCTCAAAGTTACTTATTGAGAAAGGAGCTAATATTAATGTAGCTGATAACAAAGGATTAACACCACTGCATAAAGCTTGCTCAAGGGGCCGGACTGACGTAGCAAAGCTATTTATTGAAAATGGAGCTAAAGTTAATGCTACTGACAAAGGATTAATTCATACTCCTCTACATAAAGCTTGTTTAGCTGAATATACGGATATAGTTAAGTTACTTATTGAAAATGGAGCTAATGTTAATGCAACCGACCATAGATCACCTCTCTATATAGCTTCGTCATTTAAGCGTGATGAAATAGTAAAGCTACTCATAAGCGCTATATTATTGGAAAATCTTGGAAAAAAAGAAAAACCTGAATATATAAAACAACACCAAGATTTCTCAGCTTACTGGGATGAAGAGGTTAAAAAAATAAAAATCAGTTTTTTACAAAGTAAATTGGATAGTAAAACTTTGGCAGAAGATATTGTATATAAAATCTCCTTATTGGAAAAAGATACTTTACTTTCTTTATCCTGTCATCAGTTCTTCAAATTACTATACTTAGAAAAAACAAATGAGCTTTCTAAAAAAGCGGATAAATCGGTGAATACTGCGCCTTCTTCTTCGCCTAATTAAAGAAGTTATATTACGCTGACAGCAACTTAATCTTTAGGAAGCCTTATCGTTGTTTATTTTATTGACTAAAACCACTCTTAGGCTTGGTAGGAAGAATTTTTGTAACATAAGGATCTATCGCTTAAGCTAAAGTATGAGTTTAGCTTCAGTTTTTTTTGTTTTTATTTATTTTTCTAAGGTGCCCTACAAGTGTGATGGGAGAGTGGTAAGATTAGCTAAGTGTATGATTTTACTGGTGGGCCGTGATGGAATCGAACCATCGACCAATAGATTAAAAGTCTACTGCTCTACCAACTGAGCTAACGGCCCCATGAAAACGGAAGCCGAGATTGTAGACAATTTGCTAGTGAATAGCAATCCTAATACACATTTTTTTTCGATGACTCTAGCCATTGCAGCAAATAATTCTATCAATTTAATCTTCAAATAAACTTTGTTTAACTAGTCACCTAAAGAATCCCTGAAATTCCTCCGAATAAACCAAACAAAGAAGTCACTAATAAAATAATTCCAACCAATACTGCATAAACAGGTTTTAAACGAAAGTCTTTCGGTAGTGTGCGTAATGCTAAAAGATATAAAAATCCCAATACTATCGGCAATAATAAAGCGTTCATTACTTCGACACCGACACTTAGACTCACTAAATTTACACTCCCAGAAGCCACTAATATTCCGCCTAACACTAAAATTAAAGTATAAACTCCATAAAACCAGGGTGCTTCTTTAGGATGATGTTCTAAGGAGCGGCGATAACCCATCACTTCACCTAAACCCCAAGCGGCTGTTAAAGAAACCACAATACTAGCAATTAATGCAGCACCGGTCATACCCAAAGCAAATAAAACCCGACCTGTTGTAAATCCTAGGCTGGGTGTAATAGCCTCACTAATTTGTTGCACCGTATTCAGAGGTACTTGTGGATTTATTTTGCCTATAGTAGCGGCGGTCGCTATCAATAACGCAGCCATAATTAATTGTGTAATGATTGCCCCTATCGCGGTATCCCAACGTGCAATCCGCAAGTGACTCACATTTAGACCTTTATCCAATACCGCCGACTGCTGATAGAAAATCATCCACGGCATAATCACTGCGCCAATATTTCCGGCCAGCAAATATAAGTAAGATTTATTTTGCCAGGGAATGGCCGTAAAACCAGAAAGTATTTCATGCGCTACCGGTCTTGCATCCCAAGCAACCCATAAAAAAACTAATTCGAATAATCCTAATAAAATGGCAATCCGCTCAACCGAACGATAAGAGCCTGTCCATGCGACGATGGTCAAGAAAGCCACCACTAAGGACAAGGTTTCCCAGGCTGGGATATTAAATAGCGCCCCAACCCCCGCCAAACCACTAAACTCGCTAAGTATGGCCCCAATACAAGATACTACTAAGGTTGAAACTGACAACCAGGCCCAGGTTTTGCCAAAATAATATTTAATTAATTCCCCATGCCCCATACCCGTTGCGATACCTAAACGCACAGTTAATTCCTGAGCAATATACAGGATAGGCATCAAAATAAACTGTAATGCCAATAATCGATATCCCCAAACTGCACCGCTCTGCGCGGCAGTAATTAAACTGCCCGCATCCGTATCGGCTAACATGACGACTAAACCCGGGCCGATTATACTTAACCAAAATAACGGTTTTTTTAAAATACGGCGCCCATGCAAAATTTTCGATATAGACATACTTTCTTTTCAGCCATTTTTATAATTATTCTGGCTAGAAGTGTATCAATTATAATAGGGGACTTCAATAGTAATGATAATCATTATCAATTAGAAATTGGCTATCTAGCTTATATAATACCTAGGCAATATAGGCAATAAAAGATAGTAAAGCTTTTAAAAGCTTGTTTAGCGAGCTATTTTTTTAGTCGCACTGCCCAATAGAAACTCGCTGCTAAACCCAATAAACTTAAAAAACTAAGCATCGTAGCAAACGCTTGCCAATTCATGGGCAAAATTGCAAATAAACGAGAATTACCCGTAATTGATAAAGGTATGGCAAGTAACACATCCATCAACGCTGCGCCTGCTACTAAACCACAACTGAGCAAAACGGCATCGTGTTGTTGAAAATCTATTTGCGACGCTTTCCCTTTTTTTTGCAAATACAATTTAACGCCATAAGCAAACAAACTTCCGATAAATAAGGGAGTAGAAGAACTTAAAGGTAAATAAATTCCCATCCCTACACCTAGCAAGGAAATATTAATTTTACCGAGTTTATTTATAGCGATTAATACCAGCATGATAATTCCACCCACTGCTAAGCTATTCCAAGGCAGATCATGATTAAATACTCCTTGTGTTAATCCTGCCATCATGGCGGCAGGTGGAGCAGATAAAGTTTGCTGTGGATCCATACCGGTGTGCGGTAATACTGTTGTTAACCCATACACGCTAAAAAGTAATTGCATCACATAAGGAATAACTAAAGCAGCAATGACAACGCCAAGTATTAGCATAATCTGTTGCTGACTAGGTGTCGCTCCAATTAAATGCCCTACTTTCAAATCTTGAATATTATCATTCGCAATACAGGCGGTACCGGCAACCACTGCACCGATAATGATCGTCATAGCCGCAGCATTTAATAATTGTGAACTTAACAATTCATGGCCTTTAAAAAACAACAGGCCGCGTAAAATTAATGCCATAAATAATAAACCTGAAATGACTATGGCAGAACCCGGACTCGCTGTTACACCTACTAAACCCGAAAAATAACCACATAGTGCAGCAAACACAAACCCTATAAGTAACACATACACTACTGCACCGATTATAAATAATTGTGGAAATGCAAACATTAAGCTATGAATTGGCAATAAATAATCGAATAAAAAATAGATACTCAGAATAACTATACCTAAACCGGCGATTAAATAATTTAAAGGTATATCTTGCTCGCTGGGTGAAATCTGTTTTAATGGTTGAAACAGACCTTGTAGTGAAATACGCAAGCTTAAATAAAAAGGATGTAATAAATTTAATAAAGTCCATAAGCCAGCGGCTAACATTGCACCTAAACCAATATAATGAATGTCGATGGCGTAAACTGTTAAACTTTTTGCAACAATCAACGTTTTACCTACCGGTGCAAAATAGCTTAATAAAGGTAAACTAATACACCAAGCAATAACTGCCCCTAACAACAAACTAAGACCCACATTCCAACCAATTAAATAACCTACACCAATTAATGCCGGTGCAAACCCTAAACCAAAACCGATGATGTTAGATTTCCCGAATACCATCCATTTTTCAGTGGATACGGCAATAACTTTTAAACCTGTCTGCGCGAACTCCAAACCTGCACCCAAACCAGTACCCATTAACATTTTATTAATATGAAATGTTTGTTTTTGACTTAACTTTAAAACTTCAGATATCGCACGCGCTTCTGGAAAATAGAGTTGCGGCGTGTTGATTAAAATTTTACGGAGTGGAATCGAAAACAAAATACCTAATAAACCTCCTAATAAAGCAATCGCACAATTTGCAAAATAAGGAAAATAATGCCAATAACCGATGATGACTAAAGCTGGAATAGTAAATACAATGCCTCCAGCAACCGCTTCACCGGCAGATGCCGCAGTCTGAATCAGATTCGCTTCAAAAATAGTTCCGTTACGAAATAAACGCAGTATGGCCATCGCCAATATAGCAGCAGGTATGGATGCTGAAGGTAAAATTCCAACTTTTAAGGCGAGATAAGTACTCGATGCTGCCAATAATATCGATAAAAAAATTCCTAAGACAATGACTCTTAAGGTAATACCGGAAGACTGTTTACTATCGTCTTGCATAGACATTCAATTTAAATGAAATCTTCTTGAATATAATTTTTTAATGCTTCTGGTATGCGTATTTTTCCTTGTTTAGTTTGATAATTTTCCATTAATGCCACTAAGGTCCGTCCCACAGCCAAACCAGAACCATTAATCGTATGTATCAATTCAATTTTAGCGTTTTCTGGATTACGCCAACGTGCGGCTAAACGACGCGCCTGAAAAGATTCAAAATTACTGCACGACGAAATTTCACGATAAGTATTTTGGCTAGGCAACCACACTTCTAAATCGTAGGTTTTTGCTGAACTAAAACCCAAATCACCCGTACACAAAGCAACGACACGGTAAGGTAATTCTAATTTTTGCAATATAGACTCTGCGTCCTGTGTTAACTCTTCTAAGGCTTGATAGGAATTTTTAGGGTCGACAAAACGGATTAGCTCAACTTTTTCAAATTGATGCTGACGGATCATACCGCGTGTATCTTTACCATAAGAACCAGCTTCGCTACGAAAACAAGGCGTATAAGCCACATACTTTTTAGGTAAATCCGATGCAGCGTAAATAGTATCTCGGGCAATATTAGTAACGGACACTTCTGCTGTCGGTATTAAATAAAAACCTTGCTCGCCTTTTAAGCTAAATAAATCTTCTGCAAAACCAGGTAATTGACCCGTACCCATCAAGCTTTCAGTATTGGCAATATAAGGCACATAAACTTCTTGATAAGCATGTTCTTTAGTATGCACATCTAACATAAATTGAATTAGCGCGCGTTGTAATCTTGCCAAACGACCATACAAAACCACAAAACGCGATCCCGCAATTTTTGTTGCACTTGCAAAATCCATTAAGCCATTTGCTTCGCCTAATGCGACATGATCTTTTACAGCAAAAGCAAAGTTAGGTACTTTTCCCCAATGACGTAATGTCTTATTTTGCGATTCATCTTGTCCTATCGGAACGCTTGCATGAGGCAAGTTTGGAATAGTCAAATAAATAGCCGACAACTCAGCGAGTATATCTTTGAGTTGACTCTCACAAGTTTCGCGTTGTTTTTTTAAACCTGCGACTTCTTCTAATAAGCCAGTAATTGAATCCCCTTTTGATTTGGCAAGGCCTACGGCTTTTGCGCTGCGATTACTAGTATTCTGCAAAGTTTCAGTTTCAGATTGCAGTTCTTTACGTCGGGTTTCTAAACGCGATATTAAGCGGGTATCCAATTGGTAACCACGATTTGCTAATTGCTTGGAGATTTCTTCAATTTGAATATCGTTACGTAAATACTTGGGATCTAACATATAATGGCCTAGATTGCTCTTTTTTAAAACGGTAAACTACAAGTAATTATGACGGTAAATATCATCGATGGCAAAGCGATTGCTCAACAAATACGTTTAGAACTTAAACGTCGACTGGAAGAACGGCGCAAAAAAGACCTAATTACTCCTGGCTTGGCTGTGATTTTAGTCGGTGAAGATGTCGCTTCGCAAATCTATGTACGTAATAAACGCGATGCTTGTCGAGATGTTGGCATAAACTCCTTTGCCTTTGATTTACCCAAGTCTATTACTGAGAATAAATTATTCACATTGATTCGAAAATTGAATGTCGACCCCAAGGTACACGGTATATTGATCCAACTACCCCTTCCGCCATCGATTAATACTGCACATATTATAGAAAGTATCGATCCAAAAAAAGATGTTGATGGTTTTCATCCCATCAATTTGGGCCTATTAGCTCAAGGTCGGCCTTTTTTACGCCCTTGCACACCTTATGGCGTGATGCGTTTATTAGCCTATGAAAAAATTTCTTTAAAGGGATTGAATGCCGTCATTGTTGGAACCTCAAACATCGTTGGCAAGCCTATGGCTTTAGAACTTTTAAATGCGGGTTGTACCATCACTTTGTGTCATAGTGCCACGCGTGATTTACAACATCACATCCAACAAGCTGATATCTTAGTGAGTGCCATAGGTAAAGCTGACGTTATTCAAAGCACTTGGATCAAACCCAATGCAGTAGTGATTGATATCGGCATTACGCGCGCGCCCAGTGGAAAACTGCACGGTGATATCGAATTTTCCACGGCTAAAGAAATTGCTGCTTATATTACACCCGTTCCCGGCGGCGTCGGTCCCATGACCGTCGCCATGTTATTAGAAAATACTTTATTTGCTGCAGAAAATGCTAGCTAATTTCTCAAATTGGTTATGGGATAAAGTTTAATCTTCAAATAAGAAACGAGTTTTGATCATTAAAAAAATTCGGCGGCTCCTTTTTTTAGATATTTTACCGAAGTAAATCCTGCTGCTAACAATATTTTTATCGCTGCCAGACTTCTCTGACCCGAAAGACAATATAAAATGATAGTATGACTACGCGTTAATTCATTTAAGCGACGGGGTAATTCTTCTAAGGGTATTAATTGACCACCGATATTTTTTTCCTTATGTTCTGCTACAGAACGAACATCAACCAAGCAAGTATCATTTTTTTGTAATAAATGAATCAATTCTTGGATAGAGAGGGCATAATTGTTTAATGATAATTTTTCAGCGCAGACAATTGCAGGAGTCGGCTCATTCACAAACTCGCCATAAACACATAATTGGCAATCAGGATTCTTGCGCAAATGAATCTCTTTAAAGGACATTGCGAATAGATCGACCCTCAGTAAACGTTTTACTAAGCCAACCCCCCTGTTTACTATCCATTTAATTATTTCTACCGCTTGCAGAATCCCCAGCAAGCCGGGTAACACACCTATTACTCCATCCGTTGCACAATTACCGTTAGTATCCGAAGGGGCAGATGGAAATAAGCAACGCAAACAAGGATTTTCTTGGTTGGCATGAAATACTGAACAATAACCTTGAAATTGTCCTGCACTCGCATACACATAAGGTTTGTTAAACTTAAAACACGTATCATGAATTAAATAACGCGTAGCAAAATTATCTGAACCATCAGCAATTATATCGTATTGACTAATGAGCTTATCAGCATTGTCGTGAGTGAGTTTTTCTGTATAGCAATTCACTTCAATACATGGATTAAGCGCTAAAAGTTGCTCTTTAGCAGAAATTGCTTTTGCTTGACCCAAATCTTGAAAGCGATAAAGTATTTGTCTGTGTAAATTAGTTAAATCCACCCTATCATGGTCAGCTATTCCTAGTTGTCCCACACCCGCTGCTGCCAAATAAAGTAGTAACGGTGAGCCCAATCCACCGAGACCTATACATAATACTCGAGCCCCTTTAAGTTTTTTTTGTCCCTCCAGCCCAATTTCAGGTAATTTAATTTGTTGGGCATAACGCATTATTTCATCTGCTGAAAGAAAAGTAGACATTATCTTGGTTGGTTTATTTGTCGTAAAAATTCTTCAATTGCCATACTAGGATCACGCGCTTGTGTAATCGCTGAAATAACTGAAATCCCTTCCACTTTGGACTTTACAATATCCGGTAAACGTTCAAGATTAATCCCACCAATCGCAACCAATGGATAAGAAAGTGTTCTTCGCCAACATTTTAATTGCTCAATGCCTTGCGGTGAAAATACCATTTCTTTACTGTTGGTAAAATATATCGGTCCACAAGCAATGTAGGATGGATTATTGGCATGCGCGCGTGCCATTTCATAATAACAATGGGTACTCACGCCGAGATATAATCCAGAACGATAAATCGCGTTGATATCCGCGTCATGTAAATCTTCTTGACCCAAATGCACACCTGCTGCCTGCAAACGAATAGCCAGTTGCCAATAATCATTAACAAATAACCTGGCTTGATATTGCTTTGTGAGAAGTACACTCCGCTTAATTTCTTGTTCTAAAAATAATTCGTTCGCTTCTTTAATACGTAATTGAATACATTTTACACCTTGCCTTAATAATCTTTCTACCCAGTGACTGCTATCAACAATAGGATATAAACCTGTGATACACGGCTTAAAAATAGGGGGTAATTTCAATAAAGGTTTTGCACAAACAAAAGGAAGATCGATTTGTTCTTCTGGCCATCCATTATGAAAAAACTTTAGCGTTTGATTTTCTGTATAAGCATTACGTAATCCACGTTGTACATACATTTTTGCAATAACCATCGCATCCTTCAGCGAGTAGTTACGCACTAAACAGGAGGCAATAGCCGTAGCAAAAATAACTTTGGTCACAATAGTTTGTTTTGGTAATCGTGGCGTAGCCATCCAAAACGATTCTTCTTGATTACTCCAATAATCTTGAGAAAAGAAATCTTTTTTTAATTGACTTGCTTTGATTAATACACTTTTAGCGCCCCACTGTAACAAGCGCTGCCCAGCTTGTTGTATGTCTTGATAAGTATTCAGCGTTACATCTAATATTTTCTCCACTTCCAGCAAATTACAGATAAGGAGATCGCTAAAGGGAAGTAACTTTATAAAATCTGCGCGGTTAGATTCAGTGTATTTTGTTATTGTCTCGATTATCGTTGCGGATTGAACATTAAAATTTTTCAGTGTTTCTAAATCAATGCTTGCGCTGTTCCCTTCCGGGTCTGAATAATCAATGATTAATAGCTTTGCTGATTTCATACTTTATTTTCTTGCTGCCAAAATGGTGTATCAATTAATGACGTACTGGGATGAGCAACATTTCTTTCTGGCATTATTCCTGCCCTATACGCCTCATGCCCCGCTATAATGGCATGACGAAATGCTTGCGCCATAGCATTAGGCTGCTGTGCAAGCGCAACTGCGGTATTGAGTAACACGCCATCAAACCCTAATTCCATTACTTTCACTGCATCAGAAGGTTTTCCAATACCTGCATCAACAATCAATGTAGTATTTGGTAATCGGCAACGTAATGTTTCTAAGCCATAGGGATTTAACACGCCTCTGCCGGATCCAATCGGCGCCGCCCAAGGCATTAAAATTTTACATCCCACATCGACAAGTTTTTGACAGATCACTAAATCATCGGTGCAATAAGGAAAAACTTCAAAACCTTGTTCAATTAAAATTTTTGCCGCTTTAATTGATTCGATGGGATCCGCTTGTAAATTATATTCATCGCCGATAACTTCTAATTTTATCCAGGAAGTATTAAATAATTCTCGACTTATCTCAGCCGTTTTAATGGCCATATTAGCGTTTCTACATCCTGCGGTATTCGGTAAAAGAAAACAATTTAGTTTTTTTATAGCTTGCCAAAAATCTTCTCCACCCAAGTTACATGCTGTTTGACGTTGAATAGATAAGGTAATGATCTGTGCGCCCGAAGTCTGAATTGCCGCTGTCATCATCGCCAATGAAGGATAGTGTGCAGTACCTAATAGTAATCTACTTTCTAGAATTTTTCCCGCTAGATTCCACATACTTATCCTCCTTGCATAGGTATCAAAACATCCACACAATCATTGGCTTTTAAGAAAGTAGTGTTAAAATCCCTACGTGCCACTAAGGTATTATTGACGGTCACAGCCACATAATCTTTAAGTTGCTCATTATGCATTAAAAAATCATACAAACTTGATTCAGTTTCAATACTAAGGCTTTTGTTATTAAGAAAAACATTTATCATAAGTTTTCCAAAGTTCTGGATATTGAAGATCCTGTTGATTTATTCCACACAAAATTTCTTCCACTAATGCGGGTGCGATTAAATAACCATGACGATATAGTCCATTCACGGCTATTAACCCTTCTTCGTGATTTATGCAAGGTAAATGCGATGCTAAAGTCGGTCGACAATGCGTTCTCGTTTCAATAATTCGTGCTTCAGCAAAACCAGGATGTAAATAATAAGCCGCTGTCATTAATTCCAAACTCGTACGAACTGAGATGGGACTATAATCTTCAGCTTCAATTTCGCTAGCTCCGATAATATAAATATTTCTGGGCCTTGGAATAATATATAAACTATAACGCGGATGTAAAAAACGAATCGGACGCTGTAATTGCACATTAGGTGCATATAAGTGGATTAATTCGCCTCGCACCGCACGTAAATCGTTAAAAATTGTGCGCGCACCCATCCCTCGACAATCGAAAACATAATCAAATTCATAGGTTTTTTTCTGAGTAATTATTCTTCTAGATACCAATGATGTAAGGTGTGTGTTGCAACGAAATGAAATACCTTGCGCCTGCAAATATTTTTTTAGACTATGCATAACAGACTGACAATCTATTTGTGCTTCATCAGGAAAATAATAGGCTGTTTCAAACTTATCGAGTTCAGGTTCAAGTTGCATCAAGCTTTCTTTGGATAAATGCTGAAAATAATCCTTTGCTGGCAATTTACTACTGATCCGCCGAGAAAAATGCTGCCATTCTGCTTTATCATGAGGATGATGAACCGCAATACAGCCAGCTTGCTGAAAATAAATAGGTTCTGCTAATTGTTTGAGAATAGTAGTCCAATAGGATGTAAGCGATTCTTGACCTAAGCGAGAAATCACCGGATCGGCTTTATCACATTCAGAAAATGGCGTTAATAAACCCGCCGCAGTAGAACTACAATTATTATCTCCTTGTTGTTCATCAAATAAGCTGACTTGCCAGCCGACATTATGTAAGGCTAGTGCTAGCAACCGACCCATGATGCCCATTCCTACAATGCCCGCTTGCATCATCATTCGCTGGCCAAACAATCCGCAACGGCCGGTATTTCCGAGTAGGGAACTTTAGGTAAAAATTGATTGGTATAACAGTCCGTGATTGCAAAATGTTTATCGACAATATTTAAATGTTTAGTATAACGGCCAACTTTATCCCAATCTCGTTCAACGTTGAATAAATTACGCGAAAAAAACGGTAAGCTATGCATAAAAATCTTGTGATAAAGCGGCGTACGTAATTGTGGTTTTGCTTGACATAAACATTCATAGGCTTCTTCAGGTTGTTCGGTAGTTAATGTCGCGCCACGTTGCGTTGCTTTAAGAAAAGATTGAACTAATTCAGTTTTTTGTAAGGTTTGCTCCGGAACAATGAATTGTACCGAACAAAAACAGCAACAACCTAAACCAGCAAGTTGATCGATACGCAAAAACACGGTTTCACCGCGTAGATGTTCTAATTCGATTTTTTGGAAATTAACGAAACCAATACCAGCATCAATAATGTTACGACAGATCGCATCAGTGACATTCATTCCTATGCGAACGGTTTCATAGCTATTTGGATCAATACCCGCAAGTCCTGCTAGATTATCAATAATCTTCTTACCAAACTCGCCGATATAACCTACGCGTTTGCTAACGATGTCATGAAATTGCCGAATTCCACTTGATTTTAAGGCAATTAAGCCAGTGGGAGGCTCATCGAGTAGCGTACCAATCGAGGTGACTGGGTAACCTTTCGCTCTAGCGGCGACAGTATGGATCATCGCTTTTACACCAAAATCAACGCTACCCAAACCGACTAATTCGGTTACATCACTGGGATCGTTGGGTTCGAGTATTGCTAATTTAATATCTTCTTGTGCATAAAACCCTAATTGCTGCGCGACAATAATCGGCGCATGGTAAGGATTGGTATACCAGTTGAGTAACAAGCTGACGCGAGATTTTAATACTGACATTGCCATAACCTCTCTTAATAAATAAAAATGGAGATGGCAAAGAAAAACATCCCACCTAGAAATAGGGGATGAATTTTTTGAAGGCGATCCTTACGCTGATATGAATCAGTTCAAGTTCGACGGGTCATAATCTCAGCCGTTTCCGACACCCCGCGCCATCTAACAAGTCAATTCTATATTAAATTTAATGGCTTGTCTTGCAATTATTATCTCCTGAAGCTCTTTCGATTGGCGTCGCTATGTGCTTCTGAAGTTTCTAATCTGCTTATTAACTCCTTTTTCAAACATCCAACTTGTAATATCAATCTAGTTTCGCTTTCAGAACAAGTGCGCATTTCACTTTCACGGTTACGTAATTCTTGTTGATCCGAGGGAAGCTCGCGTTGCAAGTTGGCCAAATTTGCACTTTCAGTTGCCGTTAAATTGGATCGATAGGTAAGATCAGATATTTTATTTTCTTTTCTTGTTACTGCACGTTGTTGATTAGCACGACGTGTGGTCAGCATTTTTAAATCTCGACTACAATTCGAGAGCTCAGTTTGTTTGTTTTGCAATTTCCTGCTGAAGTTGATCAATGGTTGGCATATTTTTTATTTTTCCAAATATAAAAAAATTAGAAAACGCAGTATAAATAAAGGATTTTTTTTTGCAATAAAATTATTGATAATAATAATTTTAACAAAAAAAATAATAAAAATTATTCAATTTGCATTTCGCTAGCATTAAAATCAAAGTATAACTACCTCGTCTCTACATTATTAAAATTACGCAAAAGCATCTTTTTTAAATTAATCCAGGCTTGGTAGCACACACTGCACTTGGAAATTTTATTAAATCGATGGTATTTATAAAGAAAAAATGACGAAGTTGCCCCCATTTAGGCTTTTCGTCAATTTTTTTCATCCCTGCTGTCTGCAGTAATTTAATAGAGGGGGGATTATCTGGACGTGCAGTTGCATAAATACCCGTAAAACTTTCGCCTAAAATTTTATAATTTTCTTTTAATAGGGGTGCATATTCTTGCACAACCAACGGTATGGTTTCCTTCCCATACTTTTGTCCCCAGAATTTCTTATCTAAAGCATAAGCTAAGTGAGCAACACCAGGCCACTTGCTCTCATCTAATAAAACATGTCCAATAAATTCATCGGTATCGTTTTTTAAAATCGCTAATGAACTAAAGGGGTTATCATTATTCCATTTTGCAACCCATTGTTTATGTTGTTCGCCAATTTTATCTTCACTCCAAGGATTTCCATCCATTACTTTAAGCATATTTTCTGAGTCCATAAATAGCTTTTTATAATTACAAAGATGGTTGGGGATAGTAGACTCCATCACTAATCTTTCAGTTTTTATACTTACATTTAATCGATTAGTTTCTGAATTTTTTTCAAAAAAAATATCTGGCATATAACCTCCATGTCAGTAAAATTTCTAATTAAATTGGATATCGTTCTAATAAATAACTAAATACCGTTAATATTGCCATCGCTTCTCCGCCTTCGGGTCGGCCTGGTCTGTTATTAACATTGTAAGCATTAAAATCAAAATGTAACCACGTTGTCTCTGCACTAATAAAACTACGCAAAAACAACGCCGCTGTAATCGCACCCGCAAAGGGTGAAGATCCACAATTGTTTAAATCGGCAAATTTGCTATCGAGCAATTTTTGATACGGTTTATATAAAGGTAAACGCCATACTGGATCCTGTTGTTGGTGACTATGTTGTATAATATCATGTGCTAATTGTTCTTGGTCGGTAAAAAAGGCACTTATTTCTGTTCCGACTGCACCTCTTGCAGCACCAGTCAAGGTAGCAAAATCAATCAACAATTCTGGACTTTCACTATCCGCTTCACACAAAGCATCCGCTAAAATAAGTCGACCTTCAGCATCGGTATTTCCAATCTCTACCGTTAAACCATGTCGAGTCTGAATAATATCACCTGGTTTATAAGCGTTGCCTGCAATCAAATTTTCCACAGCAGGAATCAATAAACGTAAACGCACCGGTAACTGATGTGCCATAATCATTTCGGCTAAACCGATAGCATTTGCTGCACCACCCATATCCTTCTTCATAGCCAACATATTGCCACTAGACTTTAAATTATAACCACCCGAATCAAAGCATACGCCCTTACCCACTAAGGTAACTTTTGGATGTTTACTATCACCCCATTTTAAATCAACTAAACGTGGTTCATGACAACTTGCTTTACCGACAGTATAAATAGCGGGATAGTTAGCGGTTAATAAATCTTCTCCAACTATCTGTGTCACTGAGGCATGGTATTTTTTGCCGATCTGAAATACATTTTCTACGAGTTCTGCCGGATCCATATCATCCGCTGGCGTATTGATTAGATTACGAACTCTATAAATCGCTTCAAGTTTTATCATTAATTGAGCATGGTTCTTTTTTGCAATAAGCAATTGTGCTAAAGGTCGAGTTGATTTTTTATATCGGATAAATTCATACGCACCTAAGCCCCATGCTAAAGCAATTTGTTCCAATGATTTACATTTATCTATCCCTTCAACATGATAATGACCCTCGGGAAGTACAGTGGGTAGCAAACCGAACGTCCAGAAATCCGCTTCATCATTACATATCAACAAAATTTGTTGCAATTGTCCTGCGGTTCCAGGAAGTAAACTGTAACTTCCTGGTTTTGCAATAAAATTAATCGATTGTAACCATTGTTGCGTGGTATTTGTCTGTTCTGCTAACCAAGCTGGCCACGACTCTGGCAAAATAGCCGTAATAGGGACGGATCGCAAGGATTCATGAATAAAACAATTAGACACTCAAAACCTCCCGTGCTGAAACATAAGGCTTATCAAATACATGCGCCACCGCTTGATGTGTGATACGACCACGTGAAATATTCAAGCCATTACGTAAATTGATATCTTCAGCCAACGCTTGGTAAATACCTTTGTTCGCTAGAGCTAAAATATAAGGCAGTGTGGCATGCGTCAAAGCAAACGTCGAAGTACGTGGCACTGCACCCGGCATATTACTCACACAATAATGAACAATATCATCGACAATATAAGTAGGATCCGTGTGTGTTGTCGGCCGGCTTGTCGCAAAACATCCACCTTGATCAATGGATACATCCACAACTACCGAACCTGGGCGCATTTTATTTAATAAATCCCGTGTTACAATTTTCGGCGCTTCTGCTCCGGGTACTAACACCGCACCTATTAATAAATCTGCTAAGGGTACATATTTCTCGATTGAATCTTGTGTGGAAAAAATAGTATTCAATTGTCCACCAAAATGTAGATCTAATTCTTTTAGTTTTGCGGCTGATTTATCCAACACGGTCACTTGCGCTTCTAAGCCTAATGCCATGCGAATGGTATTACTACCCACAACTCCGCCACCTAAAACAACAACACTCGAGGATGAAACACCAGGAACACCCGATAATAAAATTCCACGTCCTCCTTGTGCCTTCTCTAAACAATGTGCGCCAGCTTGTATCGACATGCGTCCTGCTACTTCACTCATAGGCGCTAACAAAGGCAAACCACCCCGTGCATCGGTAACTGTTTCATAGGCAATAGCCGTACAATTCGAAGCTAACAATAATTCTGTTTGTTTTTTATCAGCCGCTAAATGTAAAAAAGTAAATAAAGTTTTTTCTTCATTTAAATAAGCACATTCTTGTGGTTGCGGTTCTTTAACTTTAAGAATCAAATCGCCTTGCTCGAAAACTTCTTGTGCGCTATTGAGGATAGTAGCCCCTGATTCTTGATAATCACTATCTGAAATATCAACACCATTCCCTGCATTTGTTTCAATGAAAACTCGATGACCATGATCAGTCAGTTCGCGAACGATAGATGGCACTATAGCTACTCGATATTCATTGTTCTTAATTTCTTTAGGAACGCCAATATGCATATTAACTCCGTATTAAAGGATGTTGTCAGGTTTGTACCACTTCCTTGTGTAAACTATTCTTCACAAAGCCGTAAGTATATTTTTTAAACGGTTAGCTTCGACTTCTAAGACTACACTTGGAACCCATCACAAAATACACGGGTTTTATAAAAAGTCCATTATAGAGTGTGTTTTCTTTATCAAAAAATATGAAAATTGAGAGTACCCATTAAAATGCAGCCCAGCTATTTATCATTAATGTTGTTTAACATTAAATGATACAAATGTTTTTTTTCCTCTTCGTTCAAACCGGATTGCTTTCCTTGTTGTAATAACTTATCGATTTGTCCTTCTGCAGCTGATTTTTTTAAATGCTTGAGTAAATCATGAAATTCAGCTTGCACCCCAGATTCGGGGATAGTTAAAGGAAAATTTATCAATTGTTTGAAAATTTTATAACGAGCTTCATCTTCTCGCCAATATTCTAGTAACATAGCACTGGTTAACTCTGGATTTTGCTTGAGTAGTAAAAATAATTGAACTAAAAAATCACTCCCAGGTAATTCTAATCTGCTTAATAGTTGACATTGCTTGTCGGAAAGTGATTTAACGATTTGCGGGAATTGCACTAATAAAGCAATCGCCAAACGCATCGGCGAAGAACGATTGGCTGTATTAAACCTTGGTATTTTTTTTGGCATTTTTTTTACTACATTACTTTTATCATTCACAGTAACTTTTTTTAATGTCACTACATCCATATTAACTAAAGTGGCCAATTGTTCAAATAATTTATGCTGCATAATACCCACCGCTACTTTTTCAATCAGCGGGACGGCTAGCTTCGCCAGGCGTGCTTTACCTTCTAATTGATTAATATCAACTTGCGTTAACAAATAACCAAATAAAAATTCACCTAAAGACTGCGCTTGTTGCAACCTAGCAATAAATTCAGTACAGCCTTTTTTTTGTATCAAAGAGTCTGGGTCTTCGCCATTAGGTAATAATAAGAAACGTAATATATAACCATCTGTTAATAAATCTAAGCTTTGCTCTAATACACGCCATGCCGCTTTTTTTCCGGCAATATCGCCATCAAAACAAAAAATTATTTCCTGTGTATGACTCATCAGTCGACTTATTTGATCCTGGCTGGTTGCAGTGCCCAGGGTTGCGACAGCAAAAGAAAGATCCGCTTGAAACAACGCTAAAACATCCATATAACCTTCAACCACTATAATGCGTTCTAACTGACGATTTGCCTGAAATGTTTCATAAAGACCATACAGTTCTTTACCTTTATGAAAAAGTGTAGTTTCAGGCGAATTCAAATATTTGGGTTCCTGTTGCGTCAAGACACGACCGCCAAATCCAATGACGCGTCCTCTTCTATCACGTATTGGAAACATAATTCGATCCCGGAAACGATCATAATAACCTTGGCTTTCAGATTTTTTAATTAATAAGCCCGCTGCATATAAATTTTCGGTATCGTTAAAATTTTTAAGTAAGGTATCCCAAGCCGCTGGGGCATAACCTAAGTTAAATTTTTTCGCTATCTCGCCCGATAGCCCACGTTGTTTTAGATAGTTAATAGCGAGTGTATTTTGTCGTAATTCTTTGGCATAAAATTGCGCCACCTCTTCTAACAAACCATAAAGATTAGATGAAGCTTTATAAATTTCTTGATGTTTTGCATGCTGCGGAACTTCCATGCCTATTTGTTCCGCTAATGAATTCACTGCTTCAACAAAACTTAGTTTTTCATATTCCATTAAAAAACTAAAAGCATTTCCACCTACAGAGCAACCAAAACAATAGTAAAATTGTTTTTCTGGCGTAACGGTAAACGAAGGTGTTTTTTCGGCGTGAAAGGGACAGCAGGCAATATAATTTTTACCTTTTTTTCGCAAGGGAACGCGCGCATCAATAAGCTGCACAATATCTACGCGCGCTAGGAGCTCATTAATAAATTCCTGTGGGATGGGTGCTAGTGACATATTTATGTACTCCTCGCACTTGAATCTTTGTCTGTATTACGGCTCAAGAAGAAATAAACGAATTTTTAAGTCAACCGTGCTTTAATTTTTGCGCTAATTTGTGTCATGTCAGCACGACCTTGTAATCTGTCTTTCAGTTCTGCCATGACTTTTCCCATCTCCTTAACTGAAGTAGCACCTACTTTTGTAATGGCTTCAGATACCATACGATCAATGTCTGCTTCACTTAATGGTTCGGGTAGATAGGTTTGAATAATCTTGACTTCTAAACGTTCTTGATCGGCTAAATCATCACGTTTAGCCTGATCATACTGAGCAATAGAATCGCGACGTTGCTTAATCATTTTATTCAGTATCTGTGTAATACGCGTATCATCTAATTCAACGCGTTCATCCACTTCAACCTGCTTAATCGCCGCCAAAATGAGCCGTACCACACCCAAACGTTGCTTATCGTGTGCTCGAAGAGCAATCTTCATATCTTCCTGAATTTGCTGTTTGAGAGAGGTCGTCATGCCGGTATTAATGCTTACGCTTTGTTTTAGCGATAAAGCAAGGATTATCACGCATCAAGCGCTTGCGACAACGCTTGACTGCTGCTGCGAAACGACGCTTGCGCGCTTCAGTGGGTTTCTCGTAGTATTCACGACGACGCACTTCAGCGAAAATACCTGATTTTTCACAGGCACGCTTATAACGGCGAATAGCCGACTCGAGTGTTTCGCTGGTTTTAAGTATTACGCCGGGCATGTAGTGCAGTTCCTCAATTAAAGTTAAAATAGGTGCTAATTCTAACCAGCAATCCATAAAAATGCAAAGTTTCTATTCAAAGCAAACCGATATCCATCCAAAAAACATACATTGTGTATTAGGGATTGAAACTTCCTGCGATGAAACCGGTATTGCCCTCTATCATGGTCAAAAAGGTCTCATTGCTCATTCGTTATATAGTCAAATTGAGCTACATAATCTGTATGGCGGCGTCGTTCCAGAACTCGCCTCACGCGACCATATTCTTAAAATATTACCCTTACTACAAGAAACTTTGACAGGTGCCAATCTCACGCTCTCAGCTATCGATGGCATTGCCTATTGTGCAGGACCTGGCTTAGCAGGCGCTCTATTGGTCGGTGCGGCTTTTGGACGTAGTTTAGGCTGGGCACTCGGAATTCCCACCTTAGGCGTACATCATATGGAAGCCCACTTGCTCGCGCCTATGCTAGAAGAACGTGCCCCAGAATTCCCATTTATTGCCCTATTAGTTTCCGGCGGCCATACCCTGCTAGCACAAGTATATGGTATCGGCGATTACAAGATTCTAGGCGTCAGTCTAGATGATGCGGTAGGCGAAGCTTTTGATAAAACCGCCAAATTATTAGGTTTAAATTACCCAGGTGGCCCTGCTATCGCTAGATTAGCTGAGCAAGGCCAAGCTAAACAATACACTTTTCCACGGCCCATGGTAAATAGACCCGATTGCGATTTTAGTTTTAGTGGATTGAAAACCTTTGTAAATACAACATTAAAAAATAGCGATCAAACTGCACAAACTAAAGCAAATATTGCTCATGAATTTCAAGCTGCGGTAGCGGATACTTTAGTTATAAAGGCTATGCGCGCTTTAAAGCAAACCGGCCTGCGTCGCTTAGTGGTTGCAGGTGGCGTAGCAGCTAATACCTGGCTCCGAAAAGAACTCGCCAATATGGCAGCTAAGCATGACTTTACACTTTACTACCCACGACCCAGTTTCTGCACAGATAATGGGGCAATGATTGCTTATTTAGGCTATCGTCGCTTAAATTTAGGTCAAAGCGATAATTTAGGCATAAAAACCATTGCGCGTTATCCTTTAGATCAGTTGGATTAACTACACGAAAATTTTCATGTGCCGAAACAACAATCAAACTGTCTATCCCGATCCAGAGGAGGAAAAGAAGTGAGGGAACAATTGACTATTAAATGCAGCAAAGACTCTTCTTCATTATTAAGCTTAGCACAAAATAACAATATTTTTCTTAAACTACTTTTACTTTCAGCATCAAAATTAAATAGTAAACCCAGATCTTTTAATTTTTCATAAATACCGCATATAGTTATATTATCGGGTAACTCATTTTGTTTATAAATCGATAAAAACTTATTAACAGGATCCTTATAATTTCTTTTCCAAGCCCCTGAAAAAAATCGGTAAATGATCCCCAAGCAACCCTCACCTTTAGAATAATCTTTTAATAAAACAATACAGGTTTTTATCGGATCTTGCTCATAAAAATAGATATAATCAGGAATATTTTCTAAATCTAATTCTCGTCCTGGTATTCTATTTGCTAAAGTTAATTCATTGAGTTGAACTTTTTCTTCAGATGTCAAACTATTTTTCAATAAATACGCTAATATCATATTAATTTCAAAAGCAAGAAAACTTAAATCAATATTTTTTCCTTTAAAAAATTGAATACTCACTTTAATCGCTTGTAAATAATCATTAAAAGAACCCGTTGGTGCTTCTTCACTATTCATCGGGGGTTGAAAATTTTGTTCGGCATTGGCCTGTGATGAGCTTGAGGGTTGATTTATTTCATCTTTGCCTAATCCTGATTCAGTTTCAACTTTTTTGATTTCTTTTATGGTATTGTCTATAAGCTCTTCATTACAGTTAAACAATTTAATTAAATTTAATTTGAGGCGTTTTTTTTCTTCATGAACGTCTTTTATTAATCTTTTATTTCTTGTTGATAACACTTCATCATCTATAATATAAAAGAGTTCGACGACCCTATCAGAAAAAGTTAATTTTTTTTCGGCACGCACTATTTCTACTTTAGAAGGAGAGAATATACCCTTTAGAAGTTTTTGTGAGGGATCAGCTAAATTTGTAGCAGAAGTATTTTTAAATTTAATCGGCATAACTAATCTCCATGTAATTAAAATCTTTTTATTGAAAAATCTCTTTCACCCAACAACATAACATAAAAAAAGTTTTTGTAATAAATTTCGGAAACAGTTTCTCTTAAAATAAAAATTATTTTTTCTTCTTCAATTGAGTTTGAGTTAATTGGGGTTCTGTACCTTGAAATAAACGTTGAATATTTGAAAAATGCCGTGCTACGAGTATTATCGTCATTAAAAGAATCGGCAAATAAACCGCCAACGAATAAGAATAAAAAACATAAAAAAACGTCACGATAGCCGCCAGCATGGATGCAACAGAAATATAACGAAATACAAACAACACCACCGCCCAGCTTAATAAACCTATCAAGCCTAGAGGCCACGCTAAAGCAAATAATCCACCCAATGCGGTTGCTACGCCCTTCCCGCCACGAAAACCAAAAAAAATCGGATATAAATGACCTATAAAAGCAAAAAAAGCGACCCATGCCAAAGACGCTAGCGGCAAACCAAACAATTTAGCTAGCATAACGGGAATCCAACCTTTGAGCACATCTCCCAATAATACGATAGCAGCTAATTTTTTTCCGCCTATTCTAAGGATATTGCTAGCCCCTGGATTCCCTGAACCTTGCGTACGAGGATCAGGTAGCCCTGCACATTTACTCACGATAATCGCACTGGACAAAGAACCCAGTAAATAGGCAATTAAGATGAAAATAAGTAGCGATAACATAAATTTTCCTATATAGACTCTTTTTTAAAAAATTCGCATCTTGAATAGATGCCGCGGTATAATATAAACGATAAATAATTTTCTTGATTGAAAATTGCGACAGCCAATTTATATACTCACAGCAATTGGGTTTTGACAAGTGCCGCGAAAGGATTGCCGTCCGCGCGATACACAGACAATGTCAAGTGCCAAGAGTATAGTAATAATTATTAAAAGGTCCTAACATGACGCCCAAAGCGGATAATTTAATTTGGATCGATCTCGAGATGACTGGACTTGATACTAATCAAGATAAAATTATTGAGATTGCAACCATTATCACAGATTCTCAATTAGAGATTATAGAAGAGGGTCCTGTGTTTGCTATATTCCAATCTGAACAACTATTAACCGGAATGGACGATTGGAATAAACGCCAACATAAGGGCTCAGGTTTACTGGAAAGAGTAAGAGTCAGCAAAACAACCGAAGAAGAAGCGGAAAAGCAAACTCTAGAATTTATCATGACGTATGTCCCCCCTAATAAATCACCAATGTGTGGTAATAGTATTTGCCAAGATCGTCGTTTCTTAGCCCGTTGTATGCCGATATTAGAAAAATATTTTCATTATCGGAACTTAGACGTAAGTACATTAAAAGAACTAGCCTATCGTTGGAGTCCAAGCATATTGGATGGCTATAAGAAAAAATCTAAACATTTAGCACTAGAGGATGTACGAGACTCTATTAATGAATTACGTTATTATCGCGAACATCTATTTAAACTTTAACTTTTCGAATTGATTTTTATGGCAGATTATTCAACCAAAGATTTAAAAAACGGTATGAAGGTCATGTTAGATAATGACCCTTACACTATATTAGAAAATGATTACGTTAAACCAGGAAAAGGACAAGCTTTTAACCGGATTAAATTACGTAATTTAAAAAATGCACGCGTTATTGAACGTACTTTAAAATCTGGAGATAGCTTACAAGCGGCTGATGTATTTGATCTTGAAGTTCAATATCTCTACAACGATGGAAATGTTTGGCATTTTATGGATGCCGAAACCTACGAACAATACGCAGCAGATGAATCGGCGGTGACAGAAGCTAAAATATGGCTAAAGGAACAAGACTTATGCACTCTGACCTTATACAAGGGTTCTCCTTTGTGCATAACACCGGCTAATTTTGTTGTTTTAAAAATAATTGAAACGGATCCGGGTGTGCGCGGCGACACATCTGGCGGGGGTGGAAAACCCGCTACTTTAGAAACAGGCGCTATCGTCCGAGTCCCGTTATTTATCCAAATTGGTGAATTAATCAAAGTTGATACGCGCACCGGCGAATATCTTTCCAGAGTAAAAGCCTAAAAGATTCTATTTATACTCAAAGCAATGGGATTTTTGACAAGGCGCCGTAAAGATAAGCAACCGGAGTGTATTCAAAATACATGAGGATTGCGAATTGAGCGGCAACACAGTCAAAAATTCAAGTGCGAAGAGTATAGTATAAAAAAAGATGGATGATCGGTAAAGATCATCCATCTCAGTTGCGCTCCTGCCCCAATCAACTGCTAAAAAAAAACTTAGCAAGCTTATCCAAAAGCATTAATTTGACTGTTAGCGTTTGTCTTTATTACCTGGCCATTGTGGTTTATTTGGATTACCTTCTGGGCCGTGTCCGCCGTGGTGTCCAGGATTGTGTGGAGGTTTTTGTGGACCAATACCTGCATGACTTGGCCATTTTGGTTTTTGGTGTTTCGGATCGTGAGGAAATTTACCTTTGTTCATATGAGCTCCTAATTAAAACATATAATGTCTCTCCTTTAAGCCTAGCAAAGACCTCGCTAAATACCATAATATTACTATTGATTGATCAAAATTTAATCAATTTATACGCATAACTTAGTGAAGCATAAAATCTAAAAAAAACAGCTTATTTAGTGAGATTAAAAAGATATTTAATGCTTAATGGAGAATAATAAACCCATGGCATAGAAAGTCGTAAATAGTTGTCAGCTAAATACTTAATTTATTTAAATCCACTAAACGCCGTGGTGCTATGCGACCATCTTCTAAAATTTCGCCCACACCAATAAATCGGCCACTTTCTTGTAATAGTAAACGCAGCAATCCTTGCTTGGGGAGATTTGGAAGCAATACTGCTTGTCCACGATAAAGATAGTAAGCAGCCGCTTGTGAAATTTTTAAAACCGGCCATTCGTTTAACAAACTATCTAAACTCAGTAATTTTTGATCGCAATCGGCTTGGCTTAAGGTTTGTAATTCTTCCAAACTCACCATTTGTTCCGCATGATAATCAGCCACTCCTAAACGACGCAAATCAGATACATAAGCACCACATCCTAACGCTTCACCTATATCTTCTATTAAAGTACGTATATAGGTTCCTTTACTACATTTAATCTCTAAATTAAGTACATTCTTTGCATTTGATATTGTCTGTGTATCGCGAGGATCGCAATCCTTAGATAGGTTGGATATATCTGCATGCTTGTTGCGATCCAGTAACCGTAAGCTATGTATGGTAACAGTTCGAGGACTACGTTCTACTATGATACCTTGTCTGGCTAATTTATATAAAGGACGACCTTTATGTTTTAGTGCAGAAAACATGGGTGGAATCTGTGAGATTGTTCCGCGAAAAGCTGATAAAACTGTTTCTAGTTGATCAACCGAATAGTTAGAGACGGGACGTGACTCTATTACTTCTCCCTCAGCATCCCCAGTGTTGGTTTTAATTCCTAAGCAAGCACTTACAATGTAAGTTTTATCTGCATTGAGTAAAAACTGAGAAAATTTTGTAGCTTCTCCGAAACATAATGGCAACAAACCCGTAGCTAAAGGATCTAAGCTTCCTGTATGCCCCACTTTACTTGCCGAAAATAACTGTTTTACTGTTTGTAATGCTTGATTTGATGTCATCTTTTTAGGTTTATCAAGCAATAAAATACCATTGATCGAACGTTTTTTGGAGATTAAGGGGTGCATAACTTATTCTTTTATAAATAATTATTTCTATACTCTTGGTACTTGAATTTTTATGAATGATTTATTCAGAACGTTTAGCCTTGTCTTTTGCAATGACGTTGTCGATTAAGCTATGAATACGATCACTTTCTTCCATGAAATCATCATAAAAAAAACGCAGGCTAGGCACTTTGTATAGCTGTAAACGCTTTGCTAAAGCATAACGTAAACGAGCAGCTGCCTTTCTTAATAATTTAACCGCTAATTCCTTACTTTGCTGTTTATCATTTGAGTTTTCCACATCTAACTGTGTAAAAAATATATCCGCATAAGAGAGATCACGTGACACTTTTACTGAAGTAATTGTAATGAATTTCAAACGGCTATCCGCTATTTCTTTATTAAGAATGTTATTACTTAGTTCTTTCTGTATCAGATCGGCAATACGCGCGGTGCGACTAAATTCTTTTGGCATTAGATAGTTCTAGAAATAGAAATACGTTCATACACTTCAATCATATCGCCTACTCGCACATCGGTAAAATTTTTAATACCAATACCGCATTCCATACCATGACGAACTTCAGCAGCGTCATCTTTAAAACGGCGTAAAGAATGCAATTCACCTTCATGAATCACAACATTATCACGCAACAAACGAATAGGCGCATTTCGTCGCACTAATCCTTCTGTCACCATACAACCGGCGATAACACCGAGCTTAGCGGAACGAAACACTTCGCGAACTTCTGCTAAACCTAAAATATTTTCTTTTATTTCTGGAGCCAACAAGCCGTTCATAATATTTTTAACCTGGTCTATCAGGTCATAAATAACGCTATAATAATTCATTATTAAGCCTTCTTTTTCTACCGTTCTTTTTGCAGTGGCATCTGCTCTAACATTAAATCCTAAAATCAATGCTCTTGAAGCTAAAGCAAGATTAGCATCGGATTCAGTAATCGCACCTACGCCCACATACACCAGTTTTATTTTAACTTCAGAAGTAGAAAGTTTATTCAAGGCTTCTTGTAAGGCCTCAGCGGATCCTTGCATATCCGTTTTCAAAATAATATTCAAAGTCTTAACTTGGTTTTCATCCAACTGGCCAAAAATATCATCGGTTTTAATCGTCCGTTGTTGTGCTAACTTAGCTTCGCGTAATTTTCCTTCACGGAATAAAGCAATTTCGCGTGCTTTACGTTCATCAGCAACAACCACTGCTTCATCACCGGCCACTGGAGCACTAGATAGACCTAACACTTCAACGGGCATAGAAGGTCCAGCTGCTTCAACTAATTTACCTCGCTCATCGAGCAATGCTCTGACACGGCCATAAGCAGTCCCTGCTAATAAAAGATCGCCTTTATGTAGTTTTCCTCGTTGTACTAATATAGTGACAACAGGTCCTTTCCCTCTATCTAAACGTGATTCTATAACTATTCCTTGTCCTGGACCTTCTTGTGGCGCTTTCAGCTCTAAAACTTCTGCTTGCACCAAAAGAGAATCTAATAAGTCATCAATACCTGCACCTGTTTTTGCTGAGACTGGGATAAGCATCGTATCGCCGCCCCACTCTTCAGGATTGAGACCTTGTTTGGCTAATTCATTCTTTATTCTATCGAGATCAGCTTCAGGTTTATCAATTTTATTCACTGCAACAACAATAGGCACATTCGCCGCTTTAGCATGTTGGATAGCTTCTATTGTTTGTGGCATCACACCATCGTCAGCAGCAACAACCAAAACAACAATATCTGTCACTCGTGTACCACGCGCCCGCATCGCTGTAAAAGCGGAATGTCCAGGTGTATCCAAAAATGTAATAACTCCCTTTGGTATTTCTACGTGATAAGCACCAATATGTTGTGTAATACCACCCGCTTCTCCCTGTGTCACTTTGGTCCGTCGAATATAATCTAAAAGAGAAGTTTTTCCATGGTCAACGTGACCCATGATAGTCACCACAGGTGGGCGCGTCAGCAATTCACCCATTTGTTGTTGTGTGGTATTTACTAAACCTTCTTCTAATGCATTAGCGCTAACAGGCTTAGCAATATGGCCCCTTTCTTCTACTACAAGTATGGCGGTATCTTGATCGATAGCTTGATTAATAGTTGCAATGACGCCCAATTTCATTAATGTTTTAATAACTTCAGCAGCCTTAACCGACATTTTCTGCGCTAAGTCACCTACCGTAATTGTTTCAGGAATTCCAACCTCATGTATGGCGGCTACGGTTGGTTTTTCAAATTGTTGTTGTAAAAATTGATCGGGTCGTTTGTGCTTACCCGTTTTTTTACGGTAACGAAATTGTTCATCGGATTCATCTTCAAGTTGATAAATCGCTTTATGTCGGTATTTCGCCAACTCTTTTTCTTTTAAATTACGATTTTTATGCTTTTTCTCACGTTCCAGCCTTTCTGCATTAGTAGGTAAAGCAATAATCACTTTTTCGTTAGTTGGTTTAGATTTTTTTTCTGGATTCGTTGCGGGCGCTATGAATTTTTTCTCAGCAGGCACTTGCTCTTTTTCCACAGTTTCATTAGATAATACCGGCTCTTCACTCGCAGGAGTATTACTCTCCGAAATGGGTTCAGCTTGTATTTCAGGTGGGTGCAATTTTTTCTCTGCAGCGATTTTCTCTGCTTGATGTGCTAATTCTTCTGCTTTTTGAGTTTCTTTTGCTTCGTTAGCACGATTAGTCTCTTCATCTATTAAGCCTTCATTACTTTTCACATAAGTTCTTTTTTTGCGAACTTGAACTTTAATAGTCTTGGCTTTACCTGAGGTATCTTTTACTTTAAGTAAACTCGTGCTTTTACGAGTTCGCGTCAACGTAATCACTTTTTTAGGACTATTATCCGCAGAAGTTTCTTTTCCAAGCTCAATGGAAACCTTATTTGCAGTTTTATCTTTAATACTTTCTGTCATACATGCTTCTCCTGCCAATATTTGACAGCTTCGAAAACCTACTTACATTTTTCTGAACATACATTATTGCTGCTTTATTTACTTATCTATCGAACTTTATATATTTATTACACATCCTGTTATTTCCTGGATTTTTTTAAGTAAAAATAATCGTTCTATTTTTTTGACTCCTATTTTTTCTCTTCGGCAAACCAAGGAGCACGTGCAACCATAATTAGCTTTCCGGCTACTTCACGATCTAATTCGATAATATCTAACAAATCATCGACTGCCAACTCAGCTAAAGCCTCGCGTGAAGAAACACCTTTTTTAGCTAATGTGATGGCTATCTCTTCGGTAATACCTTCTAAGGAAAGTAAATCTTGATGCGGCTCTAAAAATTTGTCATGCTCAGAGACCGTCGACTTTTGCTTAGCCGCGGCTTGTGTCGCTAACACTTCTTTAGCACGATTCTGTAGCGTTTCTACTAATTCCGAGTCAAAATCTTCAATATCTAATAGTTCTTGCGCTGATACATAAGCAATTTCTTCTAAACTGGTAAAACCCTCTCGCGCTAACATCTCAGCTAGCTCTTCATCTATAGCAAGCTGTTCCATAAAAAGATTTTGTAAACCTTCCGACTCTTTAACCACTTTTTTTGCCGCTTCTTCTACAGTGATAACATTAATGATCCATCCCGTTAGTTCACTGGCTAAACGTACATTTTGACCATTTCGACCAATAGCTTGCGATAATTGTTCCTCTTGTACAGCCACATCCATGACTTTAGTATCTTCGTCCACCACAATAGAAGCGACTTCAGCAGGTGCCATCGCATTGATGGCTAATTGAACAGGATTATCATCCCACAGCACAATATCAATTCGCTCACCCGCTAATTCACTGGAAACGGCTTGTACTCGCGCCCCACGCATTCCAACGCAAGCACCTATAGGATCAATGCGACCATCATTAGTTTTAACCGCAATTTTTGCGCGCGAACCAGGATCACGCGCTGCACTTTTAATTTCAATCAACTCTTCAGCAATCTCGGGTACTTCTATCTTAAAAAGTTCAATTAACATTTCTGGTCGTGTACGACTCATCAGCAACTGAGGCCCTCGTACTTGTGGATTCACGGCATATAAATAGCCGCGCAAACGATCTTCGGATCGTACTTCTTCGCGGGGAATCATTTCTTCACGTGGGACAAAAGCTTCTACGCTTGCGCCTAAATCCACGATCAAACCTTCTCGTGTAATACGCTTGACTATGCCTGACAACAACTCGCCAATACGATTGGTATAGGCCTCTGCTATCTTAGCGCGTTCAGCTTCTCTGACTTTCTGGATAATGACTTGCTTTGCCGTTTGCGCTGCAATACGACCAAACTCCACCGAAGGCATATGTTCTTCTATCACATCGCCAATTTGGCTATTTGGATCCCGCTTTTTAGCTTCACTTAAAAGTATTTGTTTTAAGGGATCAAAAGGAACATACCCATCTTCAAGATTATTATTAGCACCCATTCCATCCGCAACGACTGTCCAATAGCGAAAAGTATCATAGTCGCCGGTACGGCGATCGATAGCCACGCGGACATCAATATCTTGACCGGCTTTTTTCTTAGTCGCCATCGCTAAAGCGGCTTCTATCGCTTTAAAAATTAACTCTTTATCAACATCTTTTTCGTTAGATACCGTCTCTGCCACTAATAAAATTTCTTTTTTCATAGCCTGCCTCCGGTTATTTATTCATTTCAGGCAATACATTCGCACGCAAAATATTGTCCCACGTTAACACTATTTCTTCCCCATCCTGATTCAACACTATCCCAACTACTCCAACTGATTGTAAAAGACCTTTAAATTTGCGTTGATTATCGATGGGCGTATGTGTAAAAACACGCACATTATGACCAACATAACGCTGGAAATGCTTCTCTTTAATAAGGGGTCTATCTAAGCCCGGAGAAGAAACTTCTAAGTTATAACGACCTGACAAAGGGTTTTCTACATCCAATAATGCACTAACCTGGCGGCTGACACGCTCGCAGTCAGCAAGCGTAATACCCTTTTCACTATCGATAGTGATACGCAATACACTTTGTTGACCTTGTGTCAGATAGATACAAGCCCATAACTCATAACCTAGGGCTTCAACCGTCGGTAAGATCTTTGTTTCTATCGCTGAATTGTTTTTCATCGTCTACAAAGGGCTTGAATTATAAAAAATTACCCATCTCAACTAGCTGACGCTAAAAAAATATTTTGGATGCAACGCGCGACGCCGGCTTTTCAAGGAGCGGAATTTACTCAGGTAAATGAGCACCGCAAACAAAGTCGGCAACAAAGCGCTGCGCCAAAAGCTGATATTTAGCGTCAGTCTAGTCAAAATAAAAAGCCCCTTAATGGGGCCTCTCACACAATAAAATTGGTAGCGGGGGTAGGATTTGAACCTACGGCCTTCGGGTTATGAGCCCGACGAGCTACCAGACTGCTCCACCCCGCGATAGCGGCACAGAGTATACTCCATTTAATGCAGTAATTACAATGGGATAAAACATTCTAATTGTGTCTTTATAACTTCCAGAATTAATCGTTGGTTTAGCTGAAAAATAAGCTTTAAATCCCAGGTTAGCACTCTTTTCACACATCGAAAAATCATAACTCCAGCATGTCTACTGCTCAGGAATTTTAAGGAAGTTACTTAGCGTTTAAATGTACATGCTGACAAATCTTCGGGCTTTGCTATCTCAGTGGCAAAAAAAAGAAAGAGGAGGATTATGAGGGTTCACTGGAATCTCTCTCTCTTCCATAGGATGTTGTGTAGAGTGTGAAGTAAAAAATTGCGAATGAAAACTGATACCAAAGGTATATAAAACCCTGGGGGTATATAAACGAGTATCCAACTCTAATAAGCGTATTTGGCCTAAGAAAAGTTGATATAACTTTATCTTCCAAATAAAAATCGGCGTATTCACCTTCAGAGATTCCCATGATTGTAGTTTTAGAGCTTGCAAATTAATATTAACCAAAGGTCTCAATGTTTGCAGCTTTTTATTGACCGCATAGGCATTTCCACCGCCTAAATTAGCCACCACAAATACGGTATCCTCATTTTCTAGCGCTAACTTTAATTCCTCTAACGTATAATTATATTTTATGAAATTTTTATTCTTAGGTATAGGTTTATCGTAAAGATCGGTTAATTCTTTCCGCAATGTAAATGAATCCACTTCCTTAAGGCTCTGAATACTCATGCGTAAATTTTCTGACCTATTTTCGATACATTCAGACACATAGCAAGTTTGTGCAAAAAAATTAAGGAAAGATTGTTTACTAGAAAAACCCAAACTTAATGCGGTAAAATTTAAACTGTAATAGTAAATATAATAATGAATGGTGGAAAATTTATGATTTTTGGGATTAAAATATGCTTGGCGCTTAACTTTAGCAAAAAAACTATCTCTCAAAAGCAAGTGTAACTTTTGTTTTGTATTTTTTTCAAAATCATACAAACTTATCCTTTTTTGACCCAGCTCCGATTTTGCAATTGCCAGCTGTAAATTCTTCTTATGAGAATATCCATATTGATTTAAAAACTCTTTAATGCCTAACTTATGTAATTCTTTATAAAAATTCTCCCAGGTTAAATCATAAATGGACTTTGCATTAAATCGGCTGATGTCCTTAAGCCATTTTTCTATTTCGATTCGTTTAGTATTTTTTGACGTGAAAAAGCTTAGTTGTGGTAATGATTCCCTATTCATGATTATTATTCCTTTAATTCAAACCTATTATGATAATTTCTGACTAACGCCACAAGCATCGAGCAAGTTTACAAAGTCTTTCCCCTGTACGGTTTTATTTAATTGCCAATATATATTCAAGTAACTTTTTAGCAAATAATTATATTCTGTTGAGGTTAAAATTTTTAATATTCCTTCTGCTTGTTTTAAATCATTAAGATTATGCGTCGACTTTTGGAATAAAATGGCAGCTAAAATAGTCGCTTTGGTGGCCCCACGAGCTTTATTACTATAATAAAATCCTTGAATACATTCCTCCAAGGCACGATCTTTATCCCACGTTTGCCAATCTTGAAAAAAAAGTGATGCTTGCTGCAGGTATTTTTCAGAATGTGAAACTAATTGACCTTTAGAATTAACCGCTGATAACAAAAATAACATTCCTAAAATACTTGCTTCAATATTCGCCCAAGAGCAATTACCGATAACTTGTCCTTGGATAGGTAGATTCGCGATGCTAACTAAACCTAAATAACGGTGTATTCCCTGAGTTAGAAATTCCCGGGATTGACGTGAATAAATTAATTGTTTGCAAAACTCCTTATCCCAAGCATAAGGACGCTGACACTGATAGATAACAATGCTGCCTTCCCGACGGCTATTTTCACCTCGATCACAACGAATCAGCCAATTTTTATATTTAATCAATGCAATGGCATGCCCTTCATAAGCGATGGGTAATAATAATAATTCTTGATCTAACAAAGCATCTATACTATGTGTATGGTCTTTAATATTCAGCGTATAACGTTGATATTTTAGTAAGGCCTGCGCGTTAGCAAATGCTGCAATCAATTTTTGTAAATTTTCGAAGTAAGACCGCAAATGGCGCGAAGAAAAATTATTCTGATAGCGCCGCAAAGAGTTAAGGATGACATCGAGTGTAAACTCTAAAAAAAATCCTTCATAGTCTATTTCAATAAAACGCCCTGCAGCATTAACAAGATCGACCTGTCCTATTAATTCATAACGGTGTCCAAGCAACTTAGCTTGAATAAAATCTTGAGCGAAACTTAATTTAGCACCATATCGATAGAGTAATTTTTTTAATTCAATTTGTTGTCGCAATAGGGGGTAAACTAAAACAGCTTGTCCTGCTGTGGTATAAGCATTCGCATCTGCTTTATTTGCCAGTAATAATTCACATAAAGCTAAATTGTGATTATCGACTGCCCAATGTAATGCCGTGCGGCCCGTAGTATCGGCATTATCGATAACAGCGCCATATTCTAATAATAAGGCAACTACATCATTCTTATTGGCAATCGTTGCTTCTATTAACGGTGAAAACCCATATTCATCGGTTTCTTCTATATCCGCACCCGCTAATATAAATTGCTCTACTCCTTTGAGTGTACCAAACAAAATTTCGTGAGCAAAAGTAGACTTTACCATTATCTAGCAAGCGTTACACTTTTGCTTGCACCCAATCCAAGATTTTTTTGTAAGCGTAATTGATTTTCTAGCCGTTTTTCGGGAAATCGCTCTCTAGCTTCAGAATTATCGCTAGGGATCGCGCAAATCTTAGGGTCATCGCCACTAAATTGCTGACTATGAGCTAATAAAGGATGTCTTTGCGGAGATTCACTAAAACCACAGGATCGTGAATTTTTCTTACCGAGTAAATTGTTAGGGTCTTCAGAAAAAGGACAACTACCAAATTTTCTCTGCCCATCTGTGCGTTGCCGACGCTCCTTATTAAAGGCCGCCTGTAAATACGCATTGAGTTGCTCAACACTGAGCGCAATACTCCCTGCACCACTATCGCCGCCGTCTTCATCATCCTTATCTTCTTGTTTTTTTAACCCGGGATTTTCATAGGCCAATGGAGAAAAAACATTATTCACTGCGTCTTCTTGGTTCATAGGAACCAATAACCCCGCTTGTGCTGTCTCCTTATCATGATTACCTTTACTCATACAAGATAATACCCGTTAATTTTTTTATTTCAGTTCTTCAAGTATATCCATTAGTTACTACAAACTTGAATCTTAAATAGCATTAGATTAAATAAACTAATCGAAATACATTGGAATTTTTGTCTGTGCTGCCGCTCAACTTATATTCTACCCCAACTAGGGCAATAATTTAACATCTTTCAATGATAGCACCCATAATTCATACGTATCTTTTCTAAAAAAAGGGGTATTAAGATCCACGACATTTAACGAGGATGAGCCAGATATCGCTAGGGTAGAACGGAGATTCTAGCAAATTGCTTAAGAGCCTGAATATGGCAATCTATGGTTAAGCCTTTACGTAGCAAAAAATCTCTCTCGGGCCTATATTCTTTTGATTTAACCTTTTCTAATGCATCAATGATAGTTTCTGGAGTTACTGTTGTAAGTATAATTCCATCGTTTGCTTCGAGTAATTCAGCAGCGCCTACATCGGATGAAACAATAACGGGCGTCCCAGATTCTAGCGATTCAACAATAGTAATTCCAAATGGTTCATAGGTAGAAGCTAAAATCGTTACATCTGCAATACAATAATAATCTTGTATTTGCTTTATAAAACCCAACCAGCGCATATTATCAGGCAAGGAAATCGTCGGTTTTTCACCCAGAATAAGACAAAGAAAATCATCCTTCAAACACCTAAAGGCGTTAACAAGAGGATATAATCCTTTACGGGCGTGATTAGTGGAAACAAATAACACAATCGTTGTTTTATCAGAAAAACCTAACTTTTTTCTTAAATCATGCTTCTGCAGCGTGGTTTTATAATAGAAATGACTGTTACTAACGGGGGGATAGAGAACTTTAATCTTACTAGCAGCACTTGGATAGTGCTGAATTATTTCATCTTTTATTCGCTGAGAATGAGCAATAATTAATGGTGTTCTTTCAAATGCCCTTTTCTCGAAATAAGTCTCAAGGTAATTATGTATAAAACGGTAACTTTTCTTAGTTAAAAGATAAGCTTTATGCACACCTCCACAAATAAGTATATCTTGTCTCGTCGTTTTTACTAAGCTAATTACCAAATTATGATTACAAATTAAATTTTCCCTATCACACCCTAAGTAAAAAGCAAACTTCTTTAACGAGCGAGGTAAAAACTTGTAAGGGAACTTAAGAACGGTTAAGGGTGGCAATGATTTTAAAATATCTTGATTTATTTTACAAACGCAAAGCGTTAATTCATCACCGGCTTTAGAAAACCCCAAAA
Organism: Rickettsiella endosymbiont of Rhagonycha lignosa; assembly: GCF_964031165.1. Lineage (NCBI taxonomy): Bacteria > Pseudomonadati > Pseudomonadota > Gammaproteobacteria > Legionellales > Coxiellaceae > Rickettsiella > Rickettsiella endosymbiont of Rhagonycha lignosa. The sequence goes on from NZ_OZ035011.1 coordinate 1,190,421, forward strand.
TAATATCTTTTAAATAAGTCTCCATACCGCCTTTAAAGCGAAAATGTGTATGCTTTATAGCAACTTTCATGTCTTATCCCATAAAATAGATGAGAAAAAACAACTCAATAAAATTACATACAAATTTCCAAAAGCAGTGCTGGTAGTAGTAATATCAGTGAATCCATTAAATACCAGTGCTAATAATGTAGCTTTAGCAAACCATTGTGCTTCCGGATCTCGCCATAACTTTTTAACTTCAATCCAAGCACTCAACAAAATTAATACATAAACAACTAAGCCGATGATCCCTAATTGCACAGCTATCAGTAAATAAGAGTTATGCGGATCATTTAATAACGTATTAGCTACAACGACCATACCTCCGGTTTTTTTATAAGCTTGTGGAAAGCCTCCCACCCCCACCCCTAATAAAGGGTGTTGTTTAATAATTGTGAATGAATTTAATGCAAATTGTATCCTAAGGCCAATACTGGTATTTTGTGAAGCAGATTGAGTGCTAAAATTCGAAACAAGATCTTTTACTCGATATTGGAAGGTGGGGAAAATTTGATAACTCAAAAAGGACAACAGTAATACCATTAATAATGGCCAGGTATAATTTTTAGAGGTTGTATATCGAAATAGCAAAAAAACTAATAAGATAATAGCAATAAAACAGCCAGTACGTTCGGAATTAACTGAAAATAAGGAGAAAAAAAGAAAAATAGCTATTGGTAAAAAATAAAATTTATGTTTTTCTTTTAAAAAAAAGTCCAGCGAAAAATAAAAAGCAAATGCCAATATAACCGAAGCGGGGATGGGATTGACCAAATAACCCTCGGGTTGTTGACCAAACAAAACGGAAGAATATCGAAACAAAGAAACAGATAAAATATTCCAATGTGTCAATAAAATTAATAGGGAAGCCACGATTGCTGAGCTAATTAAACAATAGATAATCCGTTTACGTAGCTCTAATGAAGTAACTAAAGGCAATAAAAAAGGAATATAAAGTAATTTTGTATAGTGAAATAACGCCGACAAACCATGCTTTAAACTTGCTATTGTGTAACTTAGACTAATCGCCAATAACACAATTAATGCTATACTCCATTGGATAAATTTCAAACGCCTCACAGCATAGCAGGCGTCTCCCCAATGACCTGCCAACAAACTAAATACGACTGCTAATATAAGGGAATTGCGGCTAAGCCAAGGAGATAAAGCTAGAAAGAAAGTTCCTAATCCTAGAAAAAAAACGGCTATTTGTTCTGAATAACCAAAAAATTTTTTAAGTTCCGATAACGTTCTTGTCATTTCTTTAAAAACCTTCACTAAATATTACAAATTTTAAGAATAACTACTAAATAGGTAACCATTCATCAAAATTTTGTACGCAGCATTTATTAAAATTTAGCTTATAAATAATCTTGAATCATTATTTCAGCAATTTGTATGGCATTTAAGGCAGCGCCCTTACGAATATTATCCGCAACTATCCACATATCCAAACCCAAGGGATAAGAAATATCCTCTCGAAGTCGTCCTACCATAACTTTATCACTATCAGGGTGTGTAATAGGCGTCGGATAACCATTATTGGCAAGCTTATCGATAACCAACACACCAGGAGCTTTTTTTAATAGCTGTTTGGCCTGGTTAGCACTGATTTTCTTTTTGGTTTCTATATGGACTGCTTCTGAGTGTCCATGAAACACAGGTACTCGCACGGCAGTAGGGTTCACTTGAATTTCTGGATCGGCAAAAATCTTTTGTGTTTCCCAGACCATTTTCATTTCTTCACGGGTATATCCATTTTTCTCAAACTCATCAATATGCGGAATAACATTAAAGGCAATTTGCTGAGTAAAAGCTTTCGGTTGCTTAATAGGTAACCCATTTAATAATTGACCTGCTTGCTGAATCAATTCATGAAAAGCAGCTTTTCCCGCTCCAGAAACCGATTGAAAAGTAACAACATTAATACGTGTTATGCCCACAGCATCATAAATAGGCTTCAATGCAACTAACATTTGTATCGTAGAGCAATTTGGATTAGCAATAATGCAACGTTCTTTATATCCGGCTAAGGCCTGCGGGTTAACTTCTGGGATAACTAAAGGAACATCGTCGTCATAACGAAATTGAGGTGTATTATCAATAACTAAACAACCTTTTTGCGTAGCCTTAGGAACATATTCAGCGGAAACTTGTGAACCTGCAGTAAATATTGCGATGTCCGCTTGCTTAAAATCAAATCCATCTAAATCAGATACAATAAACGCTTGTTTATTAAATTCCATCGTCTCACCAGAAGAACGTTCACTGGCGAGTAAATAAAGATGTTTTATAGGAAATTTTCGTTGCTGCAAAATAGTTAGTACCGATTGACCAACAAAACCAGTAGCACCAACTATGGCTAAATTAAATTTCTTGTGCATAACAAATTAACTGCTCTTGGGTTAATAAAAATATTTCCGCTTCACCCTTTTCAAACTCTAACCAAAAAAAAGGAATTTGCGGATAACGCTTGATTAAGGCTTTTTTGCTATTACCTACTTCTATAATCAAAATACCCTTTTCTTTCAAATATTTCTTGGCTTGTTTAAGAATTTGAATAATGAAATCTAAACCATCCTCTCCTGCTGCCAAGGCCGCAGCAGGTTCATGTTGGTATTCCATCGGCATACTCGCAAAGTCTTCAGCATTAACATAAGGTGGATTACTAATAATAATATCGTAAAGTCGGTGATTTAGGTTTTGAAAAAGATCAGAGTGTATTAAATTAATTTGACCTTGAAGTTTATGCTCAGCTATATTTATAGCTGCCACTGCTAATGCATCCTTAGAATTATCGACGGCATCAACATGTGCTTCGGGTAAGGCGTATGCACAAGCAATTGCGATACATCCACTACCTGTTCCGATATCAAGCACTGTATTAATTCTGTTGGTATCTTCAATCCAAGGACTAAAATCGTGCTGAATTAATTCAGCTATCGGTGAACGCGGGATTAACACACGTACATCAACATAAAAAGATAAATCAGCAAAATTTGCTTCATGCACCAAATAAGCTGTAGGAATGCGATCTTCCACACGTTGGCGAATATTTTCTATAAGTAAACGTCGCTCAGCTAAGCTTAAGGTAGCCGCTAAAAAGCATGGATTTAAATGGGGTCCCAGTTTTAGTGTAGATAACACTAAATAAAGTATTTCATCCCAGGCATTATCAGTACCATGACCATAATAAAGATTAGCTTTATTAAACTGAGTCAAGCCCCAGCGTAATATGTCTTGTAAATGTCTAAATTCTATTAATGCTGCTTTAAGCTCTTCATTAGATATACAATAAGATAATTTAGCCACGGTTTTTTAAAAATTGAGTAGAATATTCCTCATTTAAACATAGGCCTAATAGAGAAACAATCACAGATTACAATAGATCCACTTATAAAATGAATACTCGCTTAGATTAAACCGATTGAGTAAACTGCTAAAATTGGGGCAACTCAGAGGACCATTGAAAATGGTAAAAAAGCCATCCGATCTGCCAATCATCGATAAAAATATAGATAAAGCATTCACTAAAGATTCGAACAAAATTTTAAAAGAATTACTCGATCTGTTTATAAAAGAAACCCCTAAAATACGAGCCGAAATCAATCTGGCTTTTCAAAAAAAACAACAGCAGAAACTTAGCGATTTATTACATAAGTTATTGGGTTCATGTGTTTATTGTGGATGGATACGGCTCAAATACAGCATCATTACGCTGGAAAATGCCATAGCCCAGGATAATTATTCTAAAGAACTTTTAGACCAATTTAATACTGAATTAGAGGCAGCCTTGGATAAGGCAAAAGAAATAACTCACTCCTAAGCCAGCAGTTGCCCTAGTCGATTTTATTATATTAAGAAAAAATTGAAAAAGCTTCATAGCATTAAAAAATACAACGAATACAAAAGTGGTATTTTTGCATGATGAAGAATATAACTATCGATGAAGTAAGATATTTGTTAGGTATGTAATGGCATACCCTCAAAGACAAGTATGCCATTATTTGGTATATAAAAATTAGGCAGATGTAGTCTCTGTCTCTGTACGTTCAACTAGCTCAACCATGGCCATGGGCGCACAATCACCGGCACGATAGCCGCATTTCAGAATACGTAAATAACCGCCTGGTCTTTTTTTAAAGCGCGGGCCCACGGTATTAAAAAGTATAGTCACTGCTTCTTTATTACGTAAACGATCAAAAGCCAAACGTCGTTGCGCAACACCATCACTCTTTGCTAAAGTAATAAGTGGTTCAGCAACTCGACGTAGTTCCTTAGCTTTAGCTAAGGTGGTACATATGATTTCCTTGGTTAACAAAGAGGCAACCATATTTCGAAACATCGCGGTTCTGTGACTGGATGTTCGGCCTAATCGACGGCCGGAATTAAGATGACGCATAACACTTAGCCCTTTAAATTAATCTTTATTAATATCTTCAGTTTTTTCTAATTTTTCCGCTTCTTCTGCACCTTCTAAAGATTTTTTTAGAGAGGTCAGTTGCTGCATAGGAACGTCCATCCCTAACATCAATCCGCGTTTTTGTAACGCAGTTTTGATTTCACATAAAGATACTTTACCTAAATTCGGTGTTGATAAAAGTTCTGATTCAGCTTTAGTAACCAAATCAGCAATACGATAAATATGTTCAGCCTTCAAACAATTAGCCGCACGCACGGTTAACTCTAGCTCATCAACAGGAAGTAATAGCATAGGGTTAATATCAACCATATCTTCAACGACTTCATCTTCTGTTTCATGTTGTAACTCAACAAAAGTATGTAATTGTTCTTGTATGATCGTAGCAGCACGACGTATCGCTTCTTCCGGCTCGATGGTACCGTTAGTTTCTAGATCAATAACCAACTTATCTAAGTCAGTACGTTGCTCGACACGTGCATTTTCAACGGAATAGGTTGCACGTAAAATAGGATTAAAGCGTGCATCTAATTGTAATGCGCCTACTTCACTCACGAATTGATCATCTGCCTTACGTAACGAAGCGGGTTGATAACCACGTCCTCTAACTACTTTAAGGGTCATTTTAAATTCTTTTGGCTTGGTTAAATGCGCGATAACAAAATCAGGATTTTTAACTTCAACGTCATGCGGTAAAGTAATATCTCCTGCACGAACAGGACCTACAGTGTTTTTGGCTAACTCAAGTGTAACCTCTTCTTTACCATGCATCTGAAATGCTATGCCTTTTAAGTTTAGTAAAATATCGATAATATCTTCTTGTACACCATCTAGACTACTATATTCGTGAAGCACACCTTCGATTTTTGCTTCCACAACTGCGCAACCTGGCATCGACGATAGCAATATACGACGTAGGGCATTTCCTAAGGTATGACCAAAACCAGCTTCAAAAGGTTGCAAAGTGATTAACGCTCTATTTGGCGCAATACTTTGAACTTCGATGGTTTGTGGGGTTAAAAACTTCTTAACATTCGTCGACATGGGCTACCTTCTTACTTAGAGTAATACTCAACGACTAGATTCTCATTAAATTCTAGGGGCAATTCGCTACGCTCAGGAATTAACTTAACAATTCCCTGTAATTTAGTAGAATCCACATCTATCCAACCAGGCTGAGGCTTTTGTTTCGCGAGTTCCAGCGCAGCTTGGATACGCGTTTGGGCCTTACTTTTTTCCTTAATCTCAACAACATCGCCTGCCTTAACTTGATAGGAAGGAATATTAACAATATTTCCATTTACTTTGACAGAACGATGCGAGACTAACTGTCTTGCTTCAGCGCGCGTCGCAGAAAATCCCATACGAAATATAACATTATCTAAACGACATTCTAACAATTTAAGTAGGTTTTCACCGGTAATGCCTTTACGCTTTGCAGCCTTAGCATAATAAAGTCGGAATTGCCTTTCTAATACACCATAAGTGCGTCGAATTAATTGCTTTTGGCGAAACAATACACCAAATTCAGATAATCTACCGCGTTTAGCGCCATGCATACCTGGAGGCGTAGCTAACTTACATTTGCTATCAAGTGCACGTATACCACTTTTTAACTGTAAATCAGTCCCAAGTCTGCGTGCTAATTTACAAGTAGGACCTCGGTATCTAGCCATTAAATTATTTACTCCCAATTATTAATATATACTCTGAGTATGTTCTAAACTCGACGCCGCTTAGGGGGTCGACAACCATTAAAAGGAATACCCGTTACATTTAGTATTTGTGTCACTTCTATATCTTTATTCTTCAATGCCATAATAGCTTGTTCTGATCCTTGACCAGGTCCTTTTATTCTAACTTCAACTCGACCCAAGTTATGTTTGTACTTAGCTCTATATTTATCGTAGGCTTTTTCTATCGCCTTTTCGAAAGCAACTCGAGCAGCAAAGGCTGTCCCTTTTTTAGTACCTTTAAAATCACAAGCTCCAGCAGAAGATATACCTAAAGTATCACCACCCTTGCGAATACAAATAATCGTATTGTTAAACGATGTACTCAGATGAACGATTGCATCGGGGATAACCTCTTTGCGTTTACGGTGAGCTCCTGCTAAAGCCTTATCTGCCATCGTTAAGGGCTGAGAAGCATGTGAATTGTAATCTGTCATATTAGTGAATACCTACGCTTTTACATTTTATTGGAAACATGACCATTATATTAATCTTTACGAATCATTTTACGAGGGCCTTTACGCGTACGTGCGTTAGTGCGGGTACGTTGGCCACGGACTGGTAAACCACGGCGATGACGTATGCCTCTATAACAACCAAGATCCATCAAACGCTTGATACTGATGGAAACTTCTCGTCGTAAGTCACCTTCCACTTTATAAGTAAGAATCTTCTGCCGTATAGCATCTAGCTGGGCATCTAAAAGGTCCTTAACTTTGGTCTCAGGCAAAATATCCAAGTCTTGGCATATTTCACTAGCGCGTGAACGTCCAACGCCATAGATAGCAGTTAAACCGATAACGACATGTTTATTTATTGGTATATTGACACCGGCTATTCTAGCCATTTTTCACTCCAAACCCTTAAATTTAAGATATTTCAGAAGGCGCAGTAGGGTATCTCACTCCTGACTAAAAATCAATAACACTCTCGCAAAAATACTTCAATTACTAGTAACCTTAGTAAGCTGCGGGTCGCAATTTAACTGAACTTTAAAAAAGAAAATGCAGTGGTGTTTCCCGTTCAACCAGTAATCTAGTAATACTACTATCCTTGACGTTGTTTATGGCGAGCTTCAGCTGAACAAATGACTCTTAATTTGCCTTTTCTTTTAATAACCTTGCAGTTTCGGCAAATTTTTTTAATCGACGCTCTAACTTTCATAATAACCTCTAAAGATGATACTCATATTCTCTGAGCCAATTAATAGGCGGTACCTGGCCCACCAGACAAACCTTTCAAATTGGCCTTTTTAAGTAAAGATTCATATTGATGCGACATCAATAAAGACTGAACCTGGACCATAAAGTCCATAATGACCACTACAATAATTAATAGGGAAGTACCCCCAAAATAAAATGGCACATGCCAAGTAAATATCATAAACTCAGGTAATAAGGCAACCAAAACCAAATAAATACAGCCTATCAAAGTAAGGCGAGTCATCGTTGTGTCAATATATCGCGCACTTTGTTCGCCAGGCCTAATACCAGGGATAAATGCCCCAGATTTCTTCAAATTATCAGCAGTTTCTCTAGGGTTAAAAACCAATGCGGTATAAAAAAAAGAAAAAAATATGATTGCCGCAGCAAATAACAAAATATAAAGCGGTTGACCGGGTGATAACCAGAAACTAAGCTTTCCCAACCAACTCAAGCCTTTAACGTTAGCAAACCAATTTGCAAACGTTCCCGGTAACAACATGATACTAGAAGCAAATATAGGGGGAATGACTCCAGCCATATTAATCTTTAAAGGCAAATGACTAGTCTGTGCACTATAAATCTTACGACCTTGTTGGCGTTGCGGATAATTAACCGTAATTCGACGTTGTCCGCGCTCCATGAATACGACAAAAGCAGTTACCAACACAATAACTGCCAAAATACAGAGTAAAGTTAGAAACTGAACTTGACCCTGTCTAAATTGCTCTAAGGATTTAGCCATAGCCACTGGCAGTCCTGACACTATCCCTGAAAATATTATGAGCGATATACCATTGCCAATACCGTGTTCAGTAATCTGCTCGCCTAACCACATCAAAAACATCGTACCAGTAACTAAAGTAACGGTAGCTACAAAATAAAAGAAAAAACCAGGATTCAGAACAACTTGATTACCAACTAACCATTTTGCCATACCCACGGCTTGAATTAACGCAAGCAGTGCAGTCCCATAACGCGTGTATTGATTCAGTTTACGCCGCCCGGCTTCACCCTCTTTTTTAAGCTCTTCCAATGCCGGGGTTACAGCCGTTAAAAGTTGAACAATGATAGAAACTGAAATATACGGTAGTAAACCTAAAGCAAAAACAGTGAATCGAGAAAGAGCACCCCCAGAAAACATGTTAAAAAGACCTAATATACTATTGCTCTGGTGGCTAAATAAATCGGCTAATCGGTGTGGATCTAAACCAGGTACAGGAATATGGGCACCGATGCGATAAATAATTAATGCCAGCAAAACAAATAGCAAACGTCTTTTCAGTTCACTAAATCCGCTATTAGGCGTGCGCCCTTTCGCCGAAGCAGCAGTCGTCGCTAGACGGCTAAGTTTTTCCATCTATTTAAGCCTCAACACTGCCACCGGCTGCTTTAATTAAAGCCTCTGCTCCCTTACTTAACTTTATACCTTTTACGGTTACTGACCTTTCAAGTTTACCTGTTGCTATGATTTTAACCTCTTTTGTCAAAGCAGATACCAACCGGCAATCTTTAAGTACTTGTATGTCAACAACATCCCCTTTAATTGTATTTAAGGCATCAATACGTAACACCTGAAGTGACAATGATTTAAAAGATGTAAATCCGAACTTAGGTAAACGACGCTGTAAAGGGGTTTGTCCACCTTCAAAACCTAGTTTATGAAAGCCACCGGCTCGCGCACGTTGTCCTTTATGACCTCGTCCGCAGGTTTTTCCTAAACCAGAACCTATTCCTCTGCCTACACGCTTTGCAGCGGGCTTCGAGCCCGGAGCAGGCTTCAATGTATTAAGATACATAATTAGACTTCCTCTATTTTGAGTAAATAAGCAACTTGATCGATCATTCCACGCATAGGTGAATTATCTTTCACCTCAACAATCTGATTTAACCGCTTTAAACCCAACGAAAGAACTGTCGCAGTATGATGAGGTAAACGACCCGAGATACTACGTATAAGAGTCAAGCGCAATTTTTTTTCTGACATATCTACTTACCTAAATTATTCGTAAATTTCTTTAATCGATTTTCCACGTTTATCTGCAATCATTTCAGGTGTAGACATACTTGACAATGCTTTTAAAGTGGCGCGCACAACATTGATTCGATTTGAAGATCCAATGATTTTTGCTATGACATTTTTAATGCCTAACACTTCAAAAATTGCGCGCATGGGTCCGCCTGCAATAATACCTGTTCCTTCAACTGCAGGAAGTATTATCACCTTAGTTGCTCCGTGACGACCTATCAACGGATGATATAAGGTATGATTATTCAATTCGATATAAAGCATATCGCGTCGAGCTTTTTCCAAGGCTTTTTGCATAGCAACAGAAACTTCTCGCGCCGGTCGTTTGCTAAAACCAATACGTCCTTTGCCATCGCCAACGACAACTCCCGCAGCAAAGCTAAAAATACGTCCACCTTTGACGACCTTAGCATGACGATTAACTGCAATTAATTTTTCTTGCAAGCCATCACTTTTTGTTGATTGATCAAAACTCATCGATGAATAACCTTTTAATTAAAAGGGCAATCCGGCTTCCCGGGCTGCCTCTGCCAATGCCTTGATACAACCATGATACTTAAAACCTGAACGATCAAAAGCCACTTGATTTATTCCAACCGCTAATGCTCGCTTTGCTATAAAATCACCAACTATCGTCGCTGACTTAATATTATTTCCAGTAGTACCTAAGGTCTTGATTTCTTTATCAAGTGTAGACGCACTTGCTAATACTTTATCGCCCCGATCGGCTGATACAATAATTTGCGCATAAATATGCTTAGACGTACGTGCCACACATAAGCGTGCAACACCTAGTTGACGTATTTTAGCACGCGTCTTAGTTGCCCTACGTTTCCGTTTTAACTTCTTGTCTAACATGCCTACCTCTAATCGCTATTTTTTCTTAGTTTCTTTTAATTTAATGCGTTCATTTGCATAACGCACACCTTTACCTTTATAAGCTTCAGGTGGACGATACTGACGTATTTCCGCTGCAACCTGTCCAACTAATTGTTTATTAAAACCTTGTATGACTATTTCTGTCGGAGTTGGCGTGGTAATAGTAATTCCATCGGGTATTTCATAATCTCTAGGATGTGAAAATCCTAATGTTAAGTTAATTTTTTTACCTTGTACATTCGCTCTATAACCCACGCCTACTAATTGCAGAACTTTCTTAAATCCCGTTACTACGCCCTCAACTGCATTAGCTATATTGGCACGTGTAGTCCCAGCTAAAGCATCAGCTATTGTACTTTCATCGATAGGACTCACTTGTAAAGATTTATCTTTAATTTCAATATTAACTTGTTTAGGCAGCTTCAAATTCAATACCGATTTACTGCCTTTAACAACTAGTGTTTCACCATCCAGCGTGACTTGCACATCGCCGAAATTTATTGGATTTTTTGCAACTCTTGACATATCAACCTTTCTTAACGTTTATTCAACGATAGCAATAACTTCGCCGCCTTGACCCAAAGCTCGAGCCGCTCTATCAGTCATTAACCCCTTAGGAGTAGATATTATGGCTATTCCTAAGCCAGCGACTACTTTAGGTAGCTCAGTCGCTGAACGATAAATGCGTAATCCAGGACGACTCACACGTTTTAATGCTGCAATAACGGGTTTATCTAAATAATACTTTAAAAATATTGTCAGCGAGGACCTACATCCTTTTTCTTCACATTGAAAATCAGAGATATATCCTTCATCTTTTAACAACTTAGCAATAGCTAATTTAATTTTTGACGAAGGCATCGATACCGATGGCTTTTCAATCGCTTGGGCATTTTTTATTCGGCAGAGCATATCTGCGATAGGATCTTGCATACTCATATTTTTTACCTTACCAGCTTGATTTAACTAATCCTGGGAGCTCACCTTTCATAGCATAAAGCCGCAGCATATTTCGAGACAGTCCAAAGTGCCGATAAACTCCACGTGGTCGCCCTGTTAAACGACAACGGTTACGTAATCGCACTGGAGAAGAATCACGTGGCAATAATTGAATTTTTTGTTGCGCCAACCACTTATCTTCATCAGATGCAGTTATGCTGTAAATAATTTCTTTCAACTCAGCACGTTTCACCGCATACTTTTTAACGATAAGTTCGCGCTTTTTCTGGCGCATAATTACACTTTTCTTTGCCATAAATATTAATTCTCTTTAAACGGAAACTTAAATGCAACTAATAAAGCTCGTCCTTCCTTATCAGTTTTTGCGGTCGTAGTAATCGTAATATCCATACCACGTAAAGCATCGATTGTATCGTATTTAATTTCAGGAAAAACAATTTGCTCACGAATTCCTAAACTATAATTCCCACGACCATCAAAAGATCGAGCGCTAAATCCACGAAAATCTCGAATTCGCGGTATCGCTACACTAATTAAGCGATCTAAAAACTCGTACATACGGTTTTTTCGTAATGTTACTTTACAGCCGATAGGCCATTCTTCTCGGATTTTAAAGCCCGCATTAGATTTCTTTGCCTTAGTAACAATTGGTTTTTGCGCAGCAATTAATGTCATATCTGACACGGCTGCATCAATTACCTTTTTATTTGCTGCGGCTTCACCGACACCCATGTTGAGTGTGATTTTAGTAATACGTGGAACTTCCATGACGCTATCATATGCAAATTCTTGCCTAAGCTGCGCCATAACTGTATTTAAATAATATTCTTTTAACCTTGCCATCAAATCTCACCTAATTATTAGATATCAACCAGCTCACCGTTGGATTTAAAGATACGCACCATCTTTCCATCCTCCAGTTTTTTAATCCCTACCTTATCACCTTTTTTCAAAACTGGATTATACAAAGCCAGATTCGTTAAATTAATTAAAGCTTCTTGCGATACAATTCCCCCAGCAACATTTTTTTGCGGGTTAGGTTTCACATGTTTTTTTACTAAGTTAATGCCTTCTACGCGCGCACGGTTCTTAGTAGTGCAAACACTCAATATTTTACCTTGTTTACCCTTATCTTTACCGGCTATGGCGATGACCGTATCACCCTTTCTAATTTTACGCATATTGTGCTCTACCTTATAATACTTCAGAGGCCAAAGAGATAATCTTCATAAAGCGTTCGGTACGTAATTCTCTAGGAACAGGACCAAAAACCCGCGTGCCTAATGGTTGGTGTTGTGCTGTTAATAAAATAACAGCATTGCTATCAAAACGTATCACACTCCCATCACCTCTACGTACTCTTTTTTTAGTACGTACAACGACAGCATGCCAAACTTCACCTTTTTTCACCTTACCGCGTGGTACAGCATCTTTAACGCTGACTCTAATAACATCTCCAACTCCCGCGTAACGTCGCTTTGACCCACCGAGTACCTTAATACACATCACACTGCGAGCGCCGCTATTATCTGCCACAGCCAGTTGAGTTTGCATTTGTATCATAAAAAACTTCCCCTATCCCGTCGTTTCTTCAGGAACGGGTTGCTGATTTATCGACTTTACTACCACTTGCACAAGCGACCAGGCCTTACGTTTAGAAATCGGGCGTCCCTCCTGGATAATAACGATATCACCTTCTTGACATTGATTTTCTGCGTCATGAGCAAGAATTTTACTGCTACGTTTTAAATACTTTCCGTACTTAGGATGCTTTACTTTACGTTCTATCGAAACGTTAATGGTTTTATCCATCTTATTACTGATAACTCGACCTGTTAAGGTTCGATTGACTTTAATAGCTTGGCTCATACTTTTTTCTGGCCTATGTTTTCGTGTAAAATAGTTAATGTTGTTGCTAACAACCGCCGAACTGCTTTTAATCTATGTGTTGCAGTCAATTGATGTGTCGCATGCTGTGCTTCCAATTTAAACTTTTCCTGTCCTAACTTAAAACTTTCTTCCTTAAGTGATTCAATGGATAAATTTCTCAATTCAATCTTTTCTTTCTTATTCATTAAAGCACCGTCCGCGTAACAAAATTAGTTGTCATAGGCAATTTCGCTGCAGCCAGTTTTAAAGCCACTCTAGCCATCTCAGCAGATATACCTTCCATTTCAAATAAAACGCGACCCGGTTGAATAACGGCTACCCAATATTCAACGCTACCCTTACCTTTACCCTGACGCACTTCCAGAGGTTTTTTTGTAATCGGCTTGTCAGGAAATATCCTAATCCAAACCTTCCCACCTCTTTTAATGTGTCGAGTTAAGGCGCGGCGCGCTGCTTCAATTTGTCTCGAAGTAATAAAGCCTGCAGCTGTTGCTTTCAAGCCAAATTGTCCAAAACTAACTTCTGTACCTCGTGTAGCAATTCCGCGATTACGCCCTTTAAACTGCTTACGATATTTTGTTCGTTTGGGTTGCAACATAATCTTTTCCCAACTATCTATTCTTCAATATTATTTTAACGCGTCGCTTCATCTACAATTTCTTTATTCACAGCATGTTTAGTGCTAGCAGGTTGACGTCTGCGACTATAATGCTTTTGATTTCGATCATCAAGAAATTGTGTTTTAGCTTCAGTAGTTTCAATATTCGAAATTTTTGAACGATCAAAAACTTCACCCTTATAAATCCAAACCTTTACACCTAATTTACCATAGGTTGTTTGCGCTTCTGCTAAACTGTAATCGATGTCCGCACGAAAAGTGTGTAACGGCACACTTCCTTCTTGATAGCGTTCGCTACGCGCAATTTCTGCACCACCTAAACGTCCCGAAACATTAATCTTAATTCCAAGCGCACCTAATCGTAAGGCTGTTTGCACCGCACGTTTCATAGCACGACGAAACATAACACGTCTTTCTAATTGTTGTGCAATATTTTCTGCAACTAATTTTGCATCTAATTCTGGTTTCTTCACTTCCACTACGGAAAGTCGAACGGGCACCAGCATAATTTTTTCTAGTTGCTCTCTTAAACGATCGATGTATTCACCTTTTTTTCCGATCACTATGCCTGGCTTTGCAACGGAGATCGTTATTTTTGATTTTCGGGCTGCGCGTTCTATTTGTATTGAAGAAACCCCAGCTTGTAAAAGCGCCTTTTCAATAAGTTTACGAGCACATAAATCACTGTAAAGATTATCCGCATAATCACGGGACTTTTTTGCATACCATCTAGCTGTCGATGTTCGGGTAATACCTAAACGTATTCCAACAGGATTAACCTTATGGCCCATAATTAGTTTTTCTCCCCATTTTCATCTGACACTTTTACTGTAATGTGACACGTTGGTTTTAATATGCGGTTGCTTCGGCCTTTAGCACGGGCATGCATACGCTTTAAAGTTGGACCTTGATCTACAAAAATAGTCGAAACCTTCAGCAAATCGATATCGGCTCCAGCATTATGTTCTGCATTTGCTACAGCAGATTCTAAAACTTTTTTTATCGCCTTAGCATTTTTTTTGACACTCATGGTCAAGATTTGCATTGCCTTTTCCACGGTTTGACCGCGTACTTGATTCGCTACTAACCGACATTTTTGCGGTGATAATCGTGCGTATTTTAAATGTGCTGCAACTTCCACTTTCTATTCCCCATTAACTATTTTTTTTCATCTGCGCCTTTGGCTTTCTTATCAGCTGCTCTATGGCTACGAAAAGTTCGTGTAATAGAAAACTCTCCTAATTTGTGACCTATCATATTTTCGGTAATATAAATAGGAACAAAGTCACGACCATTATGAACCGCTATAGTCAAACCTATCATTTCAGGCAAAATCATAGAGCTACGCGACCATGTTTTAATAGGTCGCTTAACACTTGCGGCTTGGGTTGCCTGTACTTTTTTCGTTAAATGTCCCTGTATATATGGACCTTTTTTTACTGAGCGTGGCACTAGATCACCTCGTCAAATTAAATTATTTCTTCTTACGTCGTTGCACAATCATTTTTGCATCGCGTTTATTGCGGCGCGTTTTATAACCCTTGGTTGGAAGACCCGTAGGACTCACCGGATGTCGACCACCTGAAGTTTTACCTTCACCACCACCATGCGGGTGATCAACCGGGTTCATCGCCACACCTCTAACGGTAGGACGAATTCCACGCCAACGGGATGCTCCTGCCTTCCCTAACGAACGCAGATTATGATCATTATTACTGACAACACCTATGCTCGCTTTACATTCGACAGGTACTTTTCGTAGCTCTCCCGATCGCAGCCGTATAGTAGCATAATCTCCCTCACGTGCAATGAGCTGTACATACGCCCCAGCACTACGTGCCAATTGAGCTCCTTTACCAGGTTTCAGTTCAATAGCATGTAATACTGTCCCAACAGGGATATTGCGTAAAGGCAATGAGTTTCCGGGGCGGATCAAAGCCTCCGGCCCAGCATCGACTTGCATACCGACTTTGAGGTCATTCGGAGCCAAAATATAACGACGCTCACCATCTGGATACAAAATCAAAGCAATGTGCGCAGTACGATTTGGATCGTATTCTATCCTTTCAGCACGTCCGCTGATTCCTTCTTTATCGCGCTTAAAGTCGATTAGACGATACTGCTGCTTATGACCTCCGCCTTGATGACGTGTAGTAATTCTACCTTGATTATTACGCCCACCCCTTTTAGGTTTTGGAGCTAATAAACTACTATGCGGCTTACCTTTATGTAGACCCACTTTTGAAATCTCAACGACAAAGCGTCGACCTGGCGAGGTAGGATTTGCTTTTTTACTAGGCATAAAACTTAATTCTCTCTATTTTGTTCCGGTAAAATCGATGTCATAGCCTTCCTTCAAGCTCACATAAGCTTTTTTCCAGCCCTTTAACTGACCTTCAACTTGTTTAAAGCGACGAGTTTTGGCCTTTACATTCAAAAGTTGAACAGCATTTACTTTTACATTAAACAATGATTCTACCGCTTGTTTAATTTCTGACTTATTTGCATTCTTTAATACTTTAAACACAAACTGTCGATGCTTATCTGCCAGCATCGTAGATTTTTCTGATAAATGTGGCCGTTGAATAAGTTTAAATCGGCGCAACTGCTGAGTTAGGGCAATGTTCATCATGCTAAGAGTTCCTCAATTTGTTTTAAAGCAGGCGCTGTGATTAATATCTTTTCATAATGAATTAAATTAACTGGATTAATAGCTTCCACGTCAGTTAATTCTACTTTATGTACATTTCTTGCTGCTAAATAAGTATTTTCATTAACTTCTTCAAGAACAATAAGTACTTTTTGGTCGATCTTGAGATTATGTAGTTTTGCAACTAAATCACGAGTCTTAGCATTTTCGAGTTCAAACGATTCTAAAACAATAAATCTTCCTTGGCGTAAAAGCTCCGAACAAATGGATCGCATCGCTGCACGATACATTTTTTTATTTACTTTTTGTGAAAAATCTTGCGTGCTTGCTGCAAAAGTAACACCACCACTACGCCAAAGCGGACTACGAATAGTACCTGCCCTTGCACGACCCATACCCTTTTGCTTCCAAGGTTTTTTTCCACCACCACTTACAGCAGCACGATTTTTCTGCGCTCGCGTACCTTGCCGTCCACCTGCTAAGTAAGCAGTGACAACTTGATGGACTAAAGGCTCATTAAATCGACATCCGAAAACAGTTTCTGATAACTGCAGTTCTTGATTCGAGCCATTTTTTGTTACTAAAGCCACTTGCATAAAGCCATTCCAAAAATTTATAGTGCAAATCAATCTCTACTAAGAGATCAACCTTGGTTTCGTTTATTCTTTTTTCGTACCGCGGGTTTTATAATTACGTGCCCGCCCGGCGCTCCAGGCACCGCTCCCTTAATATGCAACAAATGCCGTTCAGGATCGACCTTAACTACTTCTAAAGATTGAATAGTGCAACGGTGATTTCCTAACTGTCCACACATTTTCTTCCCTTTAAACACACGACCTGGCGATTGACGCTGACCTATAGAACCGGGTGCACGGTGTGAAAGCGAATTACCATGCGTTGCATCTTGTGTAGCAAAATGGTGTCGCTTAATGACACCCGCAAATCCTTTACCCTTATTAGTTCCAGTTACATCAACCCATGTGCCTAATTTAAATAATTGATCAACTGTAATCTCTTTTCCTAATGATAAATCCTTTAAAAATTCACTATCATCGCCATTTAATTGAAATTCCCAGAGACCTTTTCCAGGCTCAACGTTGGCCTTAGCAAAATGACCTGCTTCAGCTTTATTTAGACGTGAAGAAGATTTTTTGTCTGTGGTTACTTGAACAGATTCATACCCATCGCGCTCTTTCGTTTTAATTTGAACGATACGATTAGGCAGTACTTCAATGAGCGTAACAGGAATTGCTGAACCATTCTCAGCATATATCTGTGTCATACCACATTTTCGACCGATTAAACCCATTGTCATAAAAAAACACCTACACTGAATTTGTACTTTTAAGGAAATTACTTATCTTTCTTTTCGCTTTTTTCTTTTTTATCACTCATAATTTTTACCTGAATCTCAACATTGGAAGGTAAAGCTTCAAGGTACTTGAGTGCATCTACTGTTTTATCAGTCGAAGCATAAACGTCTATTAAACGTTTATGCGTACGTATTTCATATTGATCCCGTGCATCTTTATCGACATGGGGTGAAGTGTTAAGCGTGCACTTCTTTTTATGTGTCGGCAAAGGTAGCGGAGAGATAATAGCTCCTGTTCTTTTCAATGAATTCACAATCTCTTTTGTTGTTGCATCGATTAATCGATGGTCAAACGCAAGTAGGACAATACGCAAATCTGGGCTTTTTAAAGACATAAAATTTCCTACTGACCACTAGGCCTTTTTACCTTTTTTAATAAGTTTAGAAACAACGCCAGACCCTACAGTTTTTCCACCTTCACGAATAGCAAAACGTAAACCTTGTTCCATAGCAACACCATACTCATTCATCAGTGTTACTGAAATCTTGACGTTATCGCCTGGCATAACCATTTCTGATCCTTCAGGAAGTTTAATCGTTCCGGTTACATCAGTCGTTCTGAAATAAAATTGTGGCTTATAGTTATTCATGAATGCTGTATGACGACCACCTTCTTCCTTAGTCAACACATAAATTTCAGCTTCAAACTCTACCCAAGCTTCTACTGTACCTGGCTTAGCTAAAACTTGTCCGCGCTCTACGTCTTCACGTTTTAATCCTCTGATTAACGCACCAATGTTATCGCCCGCTTCACCTTGATCCAATAACTTACGAAACATTTCCACACCGGTAACTGCGGTATCTTGTACAGCTCGTAAACCCACCACTTGCACAGCATCACCTACTTTTACAATCCCACGCTCTACACGACCGGTTACTACTGTTCCACGACCTGAAATGGTAAATACATCTTCGATTGGCATTAAGAATGGTTTATCGGTATCACGAACAGGCTCTGGGAAATATTCATCCATCGCTTTAACCAATGCATAAACACCACCACCTTCACAATCACCTTCTAATGCTTTCTTTGCCGATCCACGAATAATTGGAATATCATCGCCTGGAAATTCATATTTAGAAAGCAATTCTCTAATTTCCATTTCTACTAATTCTAATAACTCTGCGTCATCTACCATGTCACATTTATTCATAAATACTACAATATTAGGCACGCCTACTTGTCGCGCTAATAAGATGTGCTCACGTGTTTGTGGCATAGGACCGTCTGCTGCACTCACCACGAGTATTGCACCATCCATTTGTGCTGCACCAGTGATCATGTTTTTGACATAATCGGCGTGACCAGGACAGTCAACGTGAGCATAGTGACGTTTGTCACTTTCATACTCTACGTGCGAGGTCGAAATAGTGATCCCACGTGCTTTTTCTTCAGGAGCTTTATCAATTTTGTCAAACGCAATCGCTTCACCACCAAACTTTTCTGCCATACATTTGGTAATCGCTGCCGTCAATGTTGTTTTACCATGATCAACGTGGCCTATAGTTCCCACGTTTAAGTGGGGCTTATTTCGTACAAACTTTCCAGTGGCCATAATTTTTACCTCAATAACTATTAATTATTTACTATCATCTTTTTTACGAATAATACCATCCGCAACATTAGCGGGAGCTTCGTTATATTTACCAAACTCCATCGTATAGGTAGCACGTCCTTGAGTCGCTGAACGTAAGTCAGTGGCATAACCGAACATTTCTGACAGTGGAACCTCAGCACGTATCATTTTTCCGCCACCTGCAGGTAAATCTTCCATACCCTGCAAAATACCACGACGACGATTCAAATCACCCATGACATCACCCATATACTCTTCAGGTGTCACCACTTCAACTTTCATAATCGGCTCTAGCAAGACGGGTGAGGCTTTACGTGCCCCTTCTTTAAAAGCCATTGAACCTGCAATTTTGAAAGCCATTTCGCTGGAATCGACATCATGATAAGTACCATCAAAAAGTGTTACTTTAACATCGACGACCGGATAGCCCGCTATCACACCATTTTCTAATTGCTCTTTTATTCCTTTATCAACAGCTGGAATATACTCTCTAGGAATAACCCCACCAACAATAGCATTTTCAAACTCGTAACCTTTACCCGCTTCTAATGGCTCCAGCTTAATCCATACATGACCATACTGACCACGACCACCACTTTGGCGAACAAATTTTCCTTCTTGCTCAACTGCTTTGCGTATTGTTTCTCGATAAGCGACTTGTGGTTTACCTACATTGGCTTCGACACTGAATTCTCGTTTCATTCGATCGACAATAATCTCTAAATGCAACTCACCCATACCAGAGATAATGGTTTGACCTGATTCTTCGTCTACTCGCACACGAAAAGAAGGATCTTCTTGGGCAAGCTTACTCAAAGCAATAGACATTTTCTCTTGATCAGCTTTGGTTTTAGGCTCTACCGCAACGGAGATAACCGGCTCAGGAAACTCCATACGTTCTAAGGTAATAATATTATTTGGATCTGAAAGTGTATCACCCGTCGTGGTGTATTTCAGCCCAACCGCTGCAGCAATATCGCCTGCTCTAACTTCTTTAATTTCTTCACGCGTATTAGCATGCATTTGCACGATACGCCCTATACGCTCTTTTTTGCTTTTAACTGGGTTATAAACACCATCGCCACTTTTTACTACGCCTGAATAGACTCGAAAATACACTAACGAACCGACAAAAGGATCTGTAGCAATTTTAAACGCAAGCGCTGCAAAAGGGGCGCCATCAAGAGGCGGCCTTTCAGCAACGGTCTGGTTAGCATCATCGAGAACACCTTTAATCGCCGCAACATCATTAGGGGCCGGGAGATACTCTATAACAGCATCTAACATAGCCTGCACGCCTTTATTCTTAAAGGCAGAACCACATAGCACAGGAACAATCTTGTTATCTAAGGTCAATAAACGAATAGCTTTCTTGATTTCATCGATAGTAAACTTTTCACCATTGAGATACTGCTCTGTCATTTCTTCAGAGGCTTCAGCGACCGTCTCAATCAGCTTTTCATGCCATGCTTCGCACTCAGCTTTTAGAGCCTCGGGAATATCTCGATACTCAAAACGCATACCCTGCGTACTTTCATCCCAGTAAATAGCCTTCATTTGCACTAAATCAACAACGCCTTCAAATTTTTCTTCTGCGCCTATCGGAATATGGATAGGAATAGGACGCCCGCCTAAACGCTTGGCTATTTGCTCAACGACACGCAAGAAATTAGCGCCCGCTCTATCCATCTTATTTACAAAAGCTAAACGCGGTACTTGATATTTATTTGCTTGACGCCATACCGTTTCAGATTGCGGCTCAACACCACTCACGGCACAAAAAACGACACAAGCTCCATCCAGTACGCGTAGCGAACGTTCAACCTCAATAGTAAAATCAACGTGGCCAGGCGTATCAATGATATTGATACGATGCTGGGGGAATTGATGCGCCATACCATCCCAAAAACAGGTGGTCGCGGCCGAGGTGATTGTAATCCCGCGCTCTTGTTCCTGAGCCATCCAATCCATAATGGCGGTGCCCTCGTGGACCTCACCAAGTTTATGAGATACACCAGTATAAAATAAAATACGCTCTGTTGTTGTTGTCTTCCCCGCATCGATATGGGCAATAATACCGATATTTCGATAGCGTTCTATGGGTGTTTGTCGATCCACTCTCAGTACCTTTTAAATTTTTTAAAATCAGCCGAACCGGAAATGAGCAAAAGCTTGGTTAGCTTTAGCCATACGGTGCGTATCTTCTCGTTTCTTCACTGCGATGCCTTTGTTGTCATAAGCATCTAAAATTTCTGCCGACAAGCGTTGCGCCATAGTTTTTTCGCTACGTTGACTCGCTGCCACCTTAAGCCAACGCATCGCTAAGGCAGTACGCCGCGATGGACGCACTTCAACCGGAATCTGATAGGTTGAACCACCCACACGTCGGGCTCTTACCTCTACATTCGGTCGGATATTATCTAATGCTTGGTCAAAAATATCGAGTAATGCATCTGCATCAAAACCTTGTTTACCAGCACCTTCTCCGCCCGTCTCTTCATCTCTATCTGCTTTTTTAGACTTATCTCTTAATCGGGCATCCAATCGCTCTAAAGCGCCATAAACGATTTTTTCCGCAACAGCTTTTTTCCCATTTTTCATCACTGAATTAATGAATTTACTCAATAACTCGCTTTTAAATTTAGGATCAGGGAGGATAACCCTCTTAGCAGCAACACGTCTTCTTGGCATAACTCAATTCCTAGCTATTAATTATTTATCTTTAGGCCTTTTAGCACCATATTTAGAACGCCCTTGTTTTCGGCCTGACACCCCTGAGGTATCTAAAGCGCCACGCACCACGTGATATCGAACACCGGGTAAGTCTTTTACTCGTCCGCCACGCATCAGAATAACTGAGTGCTCCTGGAGATTATGGCCTTCACCACCGATATAAGTCGTTACTTCCATCCCATTGGTTAAGCGCACCCGCGCCACTTTACGTAAAGCTGAGTTCGGCTTTTTAGGTGTAACTGTATAGACACGGGTGCAAACACCGCGCTTTTGGGGACATTCACCCAGCGCAGGCACCATTGATTTAGTGCGTCTTTGTACACGCGGTTTTCGTACTAACTGGTTAATTGTGGCCATGTAATCTCTTTACTTAAAAATGTGGCTTAAATTTATTCTGAATACTTCATTTTTTAGTGTAAATCAAACTTTTGTTTGCGTTTGCACTAAATTTTCAGGCGTTACAGTAAGCTCAAAAAATACTTTCTTCATCGAACGAAGAGGGGCGAGATTGTAAAGAGACCGCTCTAAGATGTCAAGTGTCGACATCGCTTTCTCGGCTTATTTTCTAAGCTAATTCTGTATCTTTTCTTTACAAATTTAGAAAAAATTAAATTTTAATTAAAGTGTGTATCGTTTGCTACTGTAATCTTCATATCTTATACACCGTTAACTTATACAAGGTATGCTAGCTGTGAAGACTTCTCTTGCCTCGCCTACATAAATGATTACGCCTTCTCCTTCTCACATTATCTATATTTTATTAGGAAAGAAAGACAGGGGCGGCGCTGGGCTCACATTGCAGGGCATTGCTCGCCTCATTCACGGTAGTTTCGGTTGATTTTTTAAAAAAAGTCGCGTTAGTTTTAGATATCCAGCCTTCATCTAGAATAGGATAAGGTTTGATTAGTTTATCAAAACAACGCTTAATGGCTACTAAAAGTGACTGTAAAAAGTCTATAAAAGCTTCTAGTAACGTTTTTTTTGAAAAAAATACGCTTTTAAGTTGAGTTTCTGTACAGTTAACATAGACGCTTTGAATATTGACTGCTAATTTATAGCCTTTATCTTTAACCGTATTAAGATTTAGCAAAATACAAGAATGGGTTTCGCAAAAGTCTCCTTTTTCGCTGGGGTCATCCCAGTCAAGATGTTTTTTTTCTTTATAGGCATTAATCTCTTCAATTTGAATACCCTTTCCCTTTACCCAGGACAAGTTTATCTTCATGTTCGGCTGTCCAATAATAGTGTTCTGCTTTTCCTGCTGGTAATAATTATTAATTAACCCCCCGCTTACCAAAGAAAAAGCATGTAGAAAACCACCCTGATGAAAAGAACCTAGAGCCAGCGTCAGATAATATTTTTTTAACTCCTGGTCTTTTATCTGCCCCAATAGTTGAGTTTCAATAAATTCGGAAAGATCGTTTTCGTCTTTAAATTCCTTTCCATTTCGCAACTTCTTAACACTTACTCCGTTGATAGAATAAATGTTCCAATTTCTGCTAAAATCTCCCAGTGTGACATTTTGACCGATTGCGACCTTGATTGTTTTATCTTTTAAACTCCGTAATTCATCCTTTAAAATTTGCTGGTTAAAAGGTTCATTATGCGAATTTTTTATATTTATAGGTTTGTTTAAGCGCGCAAATTTAGTTTCTGATTGAATTTTTTTCTGATCCAATACTAAATCGTTAGGCGCAAAATTGGAAAATTTAATTAAACCTTCAGCCCCAGGTGCATTTTTTGAAGCCACCTGTTGATGGTGACCCGATTCAAAGAAATATTCATATAATTCTAAAAGCAATGCTCTATCTTGTTTGTTATCATCATGACGAGGATGTCTTCCTTTTAGCTTATAAAAAGCCTCCATTGCATCAGCCGCAATTAATGCCCCAGCAGTGCGATCTTTGCCACTTTTACAGGCCACCCAGGGAATCCCACCGATACGGTTCAAAATAACCATTTCAAGCGAACTTATTAGCATCTGATGATGCCTTGTATCCGCCGTTAATACACCTTGTCTAGTTGGAATTGCCAATAAAGCTTGCAAAGCGTCCAATAGTCGAACGGTATTTCTATCAAATTTATTTTCCTGTTTTAATCCAACGCTTTTATCCAATGAATCTTTTTTTAAGAGATCTTCTATAGTTTTAATTAATTCTTTTTTACCTTTTTTTACGGAAAAATTTTTATTTCGCCCATAAAGATCAAGCTGGCTTATTAATTTACGTAACGTTGAATATTTCTCACCAGATCGTTCGCTTTCCTCAATGTATTTTAATAACGCTGGGAATTGTTCTGGTGGATGGGTACTATTTTTTTCAAACAATAAAGGACTTAAATAACGCCCAACTGCATTTAGTAATCGTGCTGTATTAAAGTCATTGCGCTTAGTTTGATCGGGATGAACGCCAAAACGTCGTAATATATTAAGTGGGCGATTAGTCGACAATAAAGTTATTTTAACTGGTTTATGTTGTTTATATTTAATACAGCCATCAGAATTAACCCTCAGATCAAATTTGGCTAAAAAATCTTTGTAATAGAGAGTTTCTAACTGCTCTTCTTCGGTAAAAAAAAGTGCTATTATTTTTGCATCTTTAGCATCAATCTGCTTGTTAGGATTACTTAAAGCCCGTTGAAAAAGCTCGACTATTCGCTCTTTCATCTCATACAGCAGAGTGTCATTATCACTCGTATCTGTAAAATAATTAGCTTTGAGCGTAGCCGCCCATCCGGGCGATAAAAGAGATAGCAATAAAATAACAAGCTCTTGTTGATTTAGGCTGCCTGTAGCCAAGCTTAATTTGAGCTGAGACGCTACATTTAAACAGATTAAACGGACTAACTCATCACTCGGCTGTTTTGCCATTAAATCAATGGGCGCAGGAGTTGCATGGCGAAAATTACGTAAAACTTCAACATCATTAATTTTGAAACTATGCATCGACAAATTTGCTAGGCCTGGGATGTTGCGCAGTGAGGAAGGTATCGGTCCAAAGAGTTTCTCAGCGTTTTTCTTAATAAAATTTTGCAGCCACTTAGGTAATGACTTAAACCAAAAAGGTTTAGGTTCAGCCCTATATTCCTGCAACAAAATATCGTTGCCGGTACATGGAGTTTCACTTTGAGCTATCTCAAGGGATGCTAGTTGACTGTCTTTACTTACAAAAGAGACCAACGTATCGAATTTTTCATGACCCTTGTGCCATACTGCACAACGTTCTGCGACACACAATGATTGAAAAGAATTTTTTAACGTTGTGTGGAAAACTAATATTGAAATATAAGATGCAATTAAGCTCTTGAATTTTACATTGGCAGCTTTAAAACAAATTCCCTTATCTTTTTTAAGGTCATTCTCATAATCTTTATAAAGTCTGTCGATTTGCTCAGAGATTAAATCTGTTCGAGCTGAAAATTTATTGCCCAACTTCCATTCTTGTTCAGTTAAATGACTTACCAACAACAACATGCCTGCTTTATACGACTGTCCTCGCAGAATAAAATTCTCATTTAAACTGAGTCTAGGTTTTACAGTAGCCATTAAAACACCTTTTCTTTTTTTCGATTACTCCACTACAGAATATACTTTATCCAATAGTATGATTAAATCAGAAGATTATTAACAAAAAATGAATCCTGCAGAACTTTTTGCCGCTAATTTTGCTATCCAGCGAAATCGAGTAAGCTTGTGTTGCACAATAAAGATTAAAAAAATGCACCCTAAAGTGCATTTTTTATGAAAGAAAAAAACTTAGAAATTATGATTTATCATCTTTCTTAGGCTCAGATAAGGCCTGACTCAAGGCTTGTTCTACATCACTCGCTGTCATCTGTGGTGCTGCTGCTGAGGCACTTAAACGTTGTTGTCTTGCCAATACATTAGCAGCGCGCTGACGACGAGCTTCAGCATGATAAGCAAATCCAGTCCCTGCAGGAATTAAGCGACCAACAATCACATTTTCTTTTAATCCTTTCAGCTCATCACGTTTTCCAGTAACCGCCGCTTCAGTTAATACACGTGTTGTTTCTTGGAATGACGCAGCTGATATAAAAGAGTCTGTCGCTAAAGAAGCTTTAGTAATACCTAACAATACCGCTTCAAAGCGTGCAGGCAATTTATTTTCAGCAATCAATTTCTTATTTTCTTCTTTAAGACGTGATTCTTCCAATTGCTCGCCTTTTAAATAACGGCTTTCACCGGAATCAAGAATGTTTACTTTACGTAGCATTTGACGAACGATAACTTCAATGTGTTTATCATTGATCTTCACACCTTGTAATCGATAAACTTCTTGTACTTCACTAACGATATAATTAGTTAGTGCATTAATCCCTAACAAACGCAAAATATCATGTGGATTTAAAGGTCCATCGGCAACAATTTCACCTCGTTCTACGTGTTCACCTTCAAAAACCGTCACATGACGCCATTTAGGAATTAACGCTTCAAACGCTTCACCGTTATTACCCGTAATCACTAAACGTCTTTTACCTTTAGTTTCTTTACCAAAACTGATGATACCGGAAATTTCTGCCAAGATAGCAGGCTCTTTAGGCTTACGCGCTTCAAAAAGATCCGCTACACGAGGTAAACCACCGGTAATATCGCGCGTTTTTGAAGTTTCTTGTGGAATACGTGCAACAATGTCACCTACGCCCACCGCAGCACCATCTTCCAAGCTCAAAATAGCATTAATCGGCAAGAAATAATGCGCTGGTAAACGGGTACCTGGTAAGAACAGATCATTACCTTCATTATCGGTCAGTCGCACCATAGGACGCAATTCCTTACCCCCTGAGCCACGTTGTTTGGAATCCATGACCACAATACTGGTTAAACCGGTAAGTTCATCGGTCTGTCGATTCATGGTGATACCATCGATTAAGTCAATAAACTTAACATAACCGGCAACTTCAGTGACAACGGGATGTGTATGTGGATCCCATTGAGCGATTAATTGACCTGGTACCACTTCAGTACCATCAGAAACTTTAATGGCAGCACCATAAGGTAGTTTGTAACGCTCTCTTTCACGACCTTGAGGATCCAACAGCGTTAACTCACCGGAACGTGAGACAGTCACATAATGTCCATCATTGTGTTTAACGAGTTTTATATTATGCAATTTAATGCGGCCCTTAGACTTTACTTGGATATGATTAGCTAAGGCCACCTGGGAAGCCGCTCCACCGATATGGAAGGTACGCATGGTTAGCTGTGTACCCGGTTCTCCTATCGATTGAGCAGCGATAACACCGACTGACTCACCGATACCTACTAAATGCCCGCGCGCTAGGTCACGGCCATAACAAGCGGCACAGATACCATATTTAGCTTCACACGTAATTGGCGAGCGCACATTCACTTGATCCACAGCCCGCTCTTCTAAGATATTAACCCAATCTTCATCTAATAAAGTTCCCCTATTCACCACAATATCATCACTGCCTGGCAAGCTGACATCTTCTGCGAGTACGCGACCTAAAACACGTTCTCGTAATGGCACCATAATTTCTCCGCCTTCAACGTGGGGAGTAATAGCAATACCTAAGGTCGCTCCACAGTCATCTTCAGTAACAACCATATCCTGCGCTACGTCAACCAAACGTCGTGTCAGATAACCGGAATTAGCCGTCTTAAGCGCGGTATCTGCCAAACCTTTACGCGCACCGTGCGTAGAAATAAAGTATTGTAATACGTCTAAACCTTCACGGAAGTTAGCCGTAATCGGTGTCTCAATAATAGTACCGTCCGGTTTAGTCATCAAACCTCGCATACCCGCTAGCTGGCGCATTTGCGCAGGTGAACCCCGAGCGCCAGAATCTGCCATCATGTACACAGGGTTAAATGACTCTTGTGATACGATTTTACCATCCGCGGCTTTTACATTCTCTGTCGCTAATTTTTCCATCATCGCTTTAGCAACTTGGTCATTAGTACGCGACCAAATATCAACAACCTTGTTATAACGTTCCCCTTGTGTCACTAAACCTGAAGCGTATTGAGATTCAATTTCTTTTACTTCGGTTTCAGCACCGGCAATAATAGCTGCTTTACTTTCAGGAATGATCAAATCTTCAATCCCGACCGAAATACCCGCACGTGTAGCATAACCAAAACCGGTATACATCAATTTATCAGCAAAAATAACCGTCGCCTTTAAACCTAAACGTCGATAACATTCATTAATAAGACTTAATATTGCTTTTTTATTCAGCGTTTTATTAATTAAAGAAAAGGGTAACCCGTCTGGTAACGTTTCGCGTAATAACGCTCTACCAACTGTGGTATCGATTAGTTTGGTTGATTCTTTACGTTCACCTTTCGCATCGAATAACACTTCGGTTATTCTAGCTTTAATCTTGGCGTGCAAATCGGCATAGCCTGCATCATATAGCTGGCGGACATCGTTAACATCGGAACAAATTAAACCTTCTCCTTTGGCATTGATTTTATCGCGTGTTAAATAATAAAGTCCTAAAACGACATCCTGAGTCGGAAGGATAATCGGTTCGCCATTCGCAGGAGATAAAATGTTATTAGTCGACATCATCAACGTACGCGCTTCTAACTGCGCTTCGATGGTCAATGGTACGTGTACTGCCATTTGGTCACCGTCAAAGTCGGCGTTGTATGCGGTACAAACCAGAGGATGCAATTGGATGGCCTTGCCTTCAACTAAAATAGGCTCGAATGCCTGAATACCTAAACGATGCAATGTGGGTGCTCGGTTTAATAAAACCGGATGTTCGCGGATCACATCTTCAAGAATATCCCAAACTTCAGGCGATTCATTTTCTACCATTTTCTTAGCGGCTTTAATCGTAGACGCTAAGCCACGGAATTGTAATTTACTTAAAATAAAAGGCTTAAATAATTCTAAGGCCATTTTTTTTGGCAAGCCACATTGATGCAGTTTTAATGTAGGACCGACTACGATGACTGAACGACCTGAATAATCAACGCGCTTACCCAATAAGTTTTGCCTAAATCGACCTTGTTTACCTTTGATCATATCCGCCAAAGATTTCAAGGGTCGTTTATTACTGCCGGTAATAGCTCGGCCACGACGACCATTATCCAACAAAGCATCTACAGATTCTTGCAACATACGTTTTTCATTACGCACAATAATATCGGGTGCGTTCAAATCGAGTAAACGTTTTAGACGATTATTACGATTGATCACACGACGATACAGATCATTCAGATCCGATGTCGCAAAACGTCCACCATCTAAAGGAACTAAAGGACGTAAGTCAGGCGGTAGTACTGGTAGTACCGTTAGAACCATCCATTCTGGTTTATTGCCGGATTGATCAAATCCTTCCAGCAGTTTTAAGCGTTTAGAGAATTTTTTTAATTTGGTTTCTGAACTAGTATTAGGAATCTCTTCACGTAAGGTATTAATTTCCTCCTTCAGATTCAACGTAATCAGTAATTGCTGTATCGCTTCAGCACCCATACGCGCAT